>CAUASQ010000091.1 GCA_958431945.1 uncultured Collinsella sp.
GTTGAGGGCGTGGCGCTGCTGGCCGATTACGTCGGTGTCGATGACGGTACCGGTATCGTCCACAACTCGCCCGGTCACGGCGTCGATGACTACTTCGCCTGCCTCAAGGAGGGCATCACCGACATCTGCATGCCGGTCGATGACGACGGCAAGTTCTACACCGGCGAGGAGTTTGGTACCGGTGGCCCCTTCAGCGGTATGGACACCGATGAGGCCAACCCGCACATCATCGAGTTCCTGCGCGAGCGCGGCACCCTGGTCCTCGAGAAGAAGATCACGCACAGTTATCCGCACTGCTGGCGCTGCAAGCACCCTGTGCTTTTCCGTGCTACCGACCAGTGGTTTGTCTCGATGGACAAGACCGGTTTGCGCGAGCAGGCTGGCAAGGAGGTCCGTGAGAACGTCAAGTGGTATCCGGCTCACGCCGCCAACCGCATTGGCGCCATGGTCGAGCAGCGTCCCGACTGGTGCATCAGCCGTCAGCGCAACTGGGGCGTGCCTATCCCCAGCTACACCTGCGCCGACTGCGGCGAGAAGGTCATGAACGACGCTACGCTCGACGCCGTCATCAAGCTCTTCCACGAGAAGGGCTCCGACGCCTGGTTCACCGACGCTCCCGAGAGCTACCTGGGCGAGGCCTGCGTCTGCCCCAAGTGCGGCGGCCATCACCTCAAGGCCGATAAGGACATCCTTGACGTGTGGTGGGACTCCGGCGTCTCCTGGAAGGCTGTCTGCGAGTATCGCCCCGAGCTTGAGTACCCGGCGGACGTGTATCTCGAGGGCTCCGACCAGCACCGCGGTTGGTTCCAGAGCTCACTGCTTACCTCGGTGGGTGCCAACGGCCACGCTCCGTACAAGGCGGTCGTCTCGCAGGGCTTCACGCTCGACGGCCAGGGCCGCAAGATGTCCAAGTCGCTCGGCAACGTCATCGACCCCAACAAGGTCTGCGACGAGATGGGCGCCGACATCATCCGCCTGTGGGTTGCCTCCGTCGATACCAGCTCCGACGTGTCCATCGACCACGAGATCCTTGCCCGTACGTCCGATGCCTACCGTCGTTTCCGCAACACGCTGCGCTTCCTGCTCTCCGAGCTCGAGGGTCAGTTTGAGCCCGAGACCGACGGCGTCGCCTTTGCCGACCTGCTGCCGCTCGACAAGCTCATGGTTGCCCGCCTGACTCAGGTCCAGGCCGAGGTTGACGATGCTTACTCTTGCTACGAGTTCCCGCGCGCTTACCGTGCGCTTTACGACTTCGTGGTTACCGAGCTTTCCAACGTGTACCTCGACGCCCTGAAGGATCGTCTGTACTGCGACAAGCCCGGTTCGCTCGAGCGCCGCAGCGCCCAGACCGTGCTCGCTGAGCTCTTCTCGATGCTCATGCGCGATCTGCAGCCGATCCTGTCCTACACCGTCGACGAGGCCATGGCCTATGCGCCTGCCGGCTGCGTCGATCACCAGAAGTACGCCGCGCTGCTCGATTGGTACAAGTCGCCCATCACGGTCGACGAGGCCAACGAGTTTGAGGGCGTGCTCGAGGCTTCGCTCGAGCTCCGTAGCGCCGTGACCAAGGCCCTTGAGGACGCCCGCTCTGCCGGCACCTTCACTAAGAGCCAACAGGTCCGCGTCAAGGCGGTCGTTCCCGCCGAGATGTATGCGCTGCTGACCGGCGACAAGGCCGTCGACCTGGCCGAGTTCTACATCGTCTCCGCTGTTGAACTGACCCAGGGCGAGGAACTCTCCGTTGCCATCGAGGCTGCCGAGGGCGAGTGCTGCGACCGTTGCTGGAACTACCGCACCACCGTCGGCGAGTACAACGGCCACGCTCACATCTGCGAGAGGTGTGCGAACGCCCTTTAGGGTCCGCCGTTCTACCGAACGGCGGACCTGCCGACGCTGCGCGGGCCGCATTTGGACAATCTGACGTTCAATTTCAAGGGCGCGACCGAAAGGTCAGCGCCCTTTCATTTCACGTCACCTTGTCTCAAATGCGACCCGCTCGCTCATTTATGCTCTACCTGCGGTGTTTCCGTTCTTGGGAGATTTGTCGCTTCTTGCCTGCGTCAATGTATGATTATCTACTGCGTTAAATGTAATTCGATGTTCTTGAGGGTAGGGGATTTCTTTGAGTCGTACTGGGGATATGACGCCGCCTTTGCGTTGGCGGTTGGGTGTTGCTGGTGGCGTGGCGTTGGCCGTGCTGCTTGTTGACCAGCTGACCAAGCTTGCGGTTCGTGCCGTTGGCGATGCTCTGCATGTGACTGTTATCCCCGGTGTGATCGACTTCCTTTTTGTGCGTAACATCGGTGCTGCCTTTAGCATGGGCGAGGGACATGGCCTCGCGTTTGCCGTGCTGGCGTTTGTCGTTATCGTTGCGATCGCGGTGTACTTGCTTCGCGCGCCCCAGCTTGCTCGCTTTGAGGTTGTGGGCATGGCTATGGTCGTGGGCGGCGCCATTGGCAATGCGATCGACCGTCTGGCTTTTGGCTTTGTGACCGATTTTATTGCCACCACCTTCATCGACTTCCCCGTCTTCAATGTGGCCGATGTCGGCATTACGGTCGGTGTGGTGCTTGCCCTCATCGGCTACATGTTCTTGAGTCCTGCGGCCCGTGAGGTCGACGCGACCGCCGAGCTCAACGCCCGTGACGAGGCCCGCGCTAAGCGCAAGGCCCAGCAGCGTGGGGAGCGTGCCCGCAAGATTCGCGAAAGGAGCGAGCGCTAATGGCCGACATCCATATCCTTGTTGCCGACGATGCCGCTGGTCAGCGTCTTGACGCCTATCTGGGCGCCAATGACGGCTGCCCTACGCGCTCTGCCTGCGCACATCTGATTGAGGGTGGGGCCGTAGTGGTCAATGACGAGACCTGCCTGTCCAAAAAGTACGCCGTGCGAGCCGGTGACCGTATTTCGGTTGATTTGCCCGAGCCGCACGATCCCACCGATGTGATTCCCGAGGCCATTCCCCTCGATATCCGCTACGAGGACGACTACCTCATCGTGCTCTCCAAGCAGCGCGGTCTGGTGTGCCATCCCGCCCATGGCCACGAGAGCGGCACCCTTGCGAACGCCTTGGTCTATCACTGTGGCATTGACCATCTGGGCACCGTGCAGGGCGAGGACCGCCCCGGCATCGTGCATCGCCTGGATCGTGACACCTCGGGCCTTATGATCGCGGCAAAAGACGACGACACCCAGCGCGCGCTCCAGAATCTCATCCGCACGCGCACGCTCGACCGCCGCTACATTACGCTCGTCCACGGCCACATTGCCATGGACGAGGGCACCATTAACACCGGCATTGCCCGTTCTACGCGCGACCGTGTCAAGATGGCGGTTTCGGACGATCCTTTCGCGCGCCAGGCCATTACGACCTTTAGGGTCCTCGAGCGCTTCGATTCCACGCGTTTTGACGATGGCTATACGCTCGTCGAGTGCCACCTGTTTACGGGTCGCACGCATCAGATTCGCGTGCACATGCGCCATATCAACCACGCCTGCGTGGGCGATCCGCTCTACGGTAAGTGCGATGCGCGTGCCGACCAGGGTTTGACCAGGCAATTCCTCCATTCCTGGCGTGTGGCGTTCGATCATCCCGTGACGGGGGAGCACATTGAGTGCCGCGATGAGCTGCCGTGGGATCTCGCCGCCGTTCTGGATGACCTAGCCCCGCGCTCGCTCGGCCGCACTGCCGCCGGCGACGAAATCGTTCCGCAGCTCGGTCTGCTCGAAGCCTAACCAGTATTAGGTGGTTTCTTGAACTCGGTTAGCCTACGGTAAGATATACGGTTGTTTACGTAACGCGTTCTCGGGAGCCTGCATGCTCGCCTTTTTACAAACCAACACACCCATCGTGATCTTCAACCAGATTGTGGTTACGCTGCTCACGGTCTGCTTTCTGTACCAGGTGGTCTTCTTTGTCATTGGCGCTCTTCGTGGCGAGGTCGCGCCTCCCAAGGCCAAAAAACTCCACCGCTATGCCTTCTTCATTGCGGCGCATAACGAGGAGGCCGTGATCGCCAATCTCGTACGCTCTATCAAGGATCAGGACTATCCGTCCGAGCTCATCGAGGTCTTCGTGGTTGCCGATGCTTGCACCGACAACACGGCGCAGCTCGCGCGCGAGGCCGGTGCCATTGTTTACGAGCGCAATGACCTGGCCCGCAAGGGCAAGAGCTGGGTCATGGATTTTGGCTTCGACCGCATCCTTAACGAGTATCCCGACACCTTCGAAGGCTACTTTATCTTCGATGCAGATAACGTCATCGCCCGCGATTACGTGTCCAAGATGAACGATGCCTTTGACCAGGGCTTCCATGTGGTCACGAGCTATCGTAACTCCAAGAACTTCGGCAGTTCGTGGATTTCCTCTGCCAACGCCACCTGGTATTTGCGTGAGGCCCGCTTCCTCAACAACGCGCGTAATATCTGCAAGACGTCCTGCGCCGTCTCGGGCTCGGGCTACCTTATCTCCGCCAGTGTTATCGAGGGCATGCACGGCTGGCAGTTCCATACACTGACCGAGGACATCCAGTTCACCACGTTCTGCGCCATTCATGGCATCCGCATCGGTTATGCGCCGGCGGAGTTCTTTGACGAGCAGCCGGTGACGTTTAAGGCGTCCTGGAAACAGCGCATGCGCTGGACCAAGGGCTTCTACCAGGTTTTTTTTACCTACGGCAAGCATCTGGTCAAGTCGACGTTCCGCTATCATCGCTTTGCCGCATATGACATGTTTATGACCATCGCTCCGGGCATGCTGCTGTCCCTGATCTCCATGCTCGCCAATGCGACGTTCCTGATCGTGGGTGGCCTTTCGCATGGTTTCTTGGCTACCGAGGTCGAGATGCAGGCTTGTGCCGCCTCGCTTATCATGACGTTCGTGATGATGTACCAGACCTTCTTTATCCTGGCGCTGCTCACGACCATCTTTGAGTACAAGCACATTCATTGCGCTCAAAAGTGGCGCCTGGTGACCAACCTGTTTACCTTCCCGATCTTTATGTTCAGCTATATCCCCATCACGGTTGCCGCGCTGTTCCTGAAGGTCGACTGGGTGCCCACGCAGCACGCCGTTAACGTTACCCTCGACGAGGTCATGCAGGGCGCAAAATAACCACGATCAGAACCACCACAAAGGGGATACACCTTTGTGGTGGTTTTTGCTTTAGAGCAGCCGTCCCGGGAGGTGTCCTGTGGTCTATATCCCATTTTGGATCTGCGCCTTTGCCGGCGCGGCGATTGATATCCGCGAGCGTCGGTTTCCCAACGCGCTTGCTGCTGCGTGTGCCGTGGCGGCGTTTGCGGGCGTGTGGCTGGATGGGGGCTTAAACACGGCACTTGACCACGCTGGCCTTGCGGTCATCGTGTATCTTACTCTCGTCCTGACCGAATCGCTCTGGCGGCGCCTCCGTCAAACCACGGGCATCGGCATGGGAGATGCCAAGGCACTCTTCGCGCTTTGCACGCTCGACCCTATGGGCGGCATCGTGGCATTTGCCGTTGCGCTCCTGGCCCTTGCCCTCTCTTGCCTCTTCACAAAATCGCGCTCCCTGCCTTTGCTGCCGTTTTTGGTGCCGATTTTTGCCATAATCGAGGTCGTGGGCTGCACATTGTAACCGATTGCGCATCCTTCTTAAGGAGCATGCCATGGCAACTAATCAAGAAACGGCCGTCATTAAGGCGCGCATGGACCGTATTCCCTCGGCGTTGTCGCCCGAACTTTTCGAGCGCATTGCCACCGATCGTGCTTCGGGCTATGTTAACCCGTATCGTTGCAACGACGATCAGGTCATTCGTCGTATTGATCGCGCCGCCGACAAAGGCACGCTTATGCGTCCGGCGTTTATGCGCGATACCGAAAAGATACTTCATCTTCCGGCGTACACCCGTTATGCAGGCAAAACGCAGGTCTTTAGCTTCCGTAGCAATGACGATCTGTCACGCCGCGGTTTGCACGTGCAGCTTGTCTCCCGCATTGCGCGCGATATCGGTCGCGCCCTGGGGCTCAATTGCGATCTGATCGAGGCGATTGGCCTGGGCCACGACTTGGGCCACACGCCTTTCGGCCATGCCGGTGAGCGTTTTCTCAACGATATCTATCATGAGCGCACGGGTCGCTACTTTTTCCATAACGTTCAGTCGGTCCGCGTGCTCGACGCCCTGTATGGCCGCAACGTGTCGCTCCAGACGCTCGACGGCGTGCTATGCCACAACGGCGAGTACGAACAGCGTGTTTTTGAGCTTTCGGACATGGGTTCCTTTGACCAGTTCGACCGAACCGTCGAGGAATGCATTGCCACAGGCTATAGCGCGATTGAGCACCTGCGTCCCATGACGCTCGAGGGCTGTGTGGTGCGTATCTCGGATATCCTCGCCTACGTCGGTCGTGATCGTCAGGACGCCATTGCGGCGGGCCTGCTGTCGCCCGACGCTTTTGACGATGGTCGGGGCGGCGCCTATAACAGCTGGATTCTCACGCACGCTTCCATCGATATCGTTGAGCATAGCTACGGCAAACCGCGTATCGAGATGAGCGAGGACCTGTTTGAGGAGATCCGCCGAGCCAAGCGCGAGAACTACGAGAAGATCTATAGCAAGGGCGGTATCGAAGGCGACTCCGAAGCGGAACTGCGCGAGGCCTTCGAAAAGCTCTACGACCGTTGCCTGCAGGATATAAACGAGGGTGACGAGTCCTCCTACATCTTTAAGCACCACATTTCGCGTATTGAGCAGCAGCTTTCCTATTATGGCCGCATCTATGCTTGGCAGGACGACAAGGATCAAGCGGTGGTGGATTACATCGCGAGCATGACGGACGGCTATTTCTGCGAGCTGACGAGCAAGCT
>CAUASQ010000092.1 GCA_958431945.1 uncultured Collinsella sp.
CCTCGACCAACGTCGCTTACGTCGCTCAGGTGCGTTAAGTCGTACTTGCAAGCATGTTTGCATTGCAAAGGGCCCGGAAGGCTTCGCCTTCCGGGCCCTTTTTCTGTGTCAATGCCGGCACACGGCAAAACACGCACCCATTTCTTTACCAAAAGCGCGAAATCCACCTTTCGAGGCCCAAAAATAAAGTCCCAAGCGCTAAAAGTGTTCGCCCGATGGCGAAACCACACCTTACCCGACGCTGCTAAATCGTTTTAGCAAGAGCCAGATCGACCGCGTTTTCGGAAGTATGCGGCAAATTCTGAGACCTCCGAGCACACCCCGTTTTTTCGCAACAAAATGCCTGATAAACTGGCCTCAAAAGCCAGGTCTGCTCACAGGGTTCAGATTTTGCCGCATACTTCCGAATTGACGCTGGCATCGCACGGTCCAAAAGCACATTTCGACCAGGAGGATATCATGGACCTGACGCTATGCGGTCAATCCGCTTTTTACTATCACCGTATCCCGCCGCAGGTATTAGGGCTTTACCCCGCCATTAGCCTTGGCAATATGGATCGCAGATGTTGCGGCCTCGGAAGTCATGCAGTTGTAAAAGACCTGCTTCACGCACCGCTTCACAGGCTTGTATTCACTCGAGTACAATCCGGGTCGCGAAGCCTGTTTAAATCGCACCTCCTGACCCAAGAGCCGCCTCCCGGGTCGTTTAGGCAAACTGAACATGGATTTGATGTCACGTCGCCCGAGTTTACGTTGCTCAGCCTTGCCACGCAGGTCTCACGCAACCAGTTACTCATGGCTTGCTACGAGATGTGCGGCTTCTTTGCAGTGTTTAAGCCCTGCGAGCGAACGCAACAGCAACTTGATGAGGCAATGTCACTTAAGCTCATTCCGCCCGACTGTGGTTGGAAACGCGTTGTCGACACCAAGGGCAATGACACCAATTTGTGGAAGCGCCCGCCGCTCCTCAGCGCGGCGGATATCGCCGCGTTCGCCAAGCAGGCCGCAGGCCTGCGCGGCGTTAAACAACTGCGCTGGGCGGCCGAGCACATGACGGGGCAGACCGCCTCGCCCTTCGAAGTACAGACCTCCATGCTTGTCTCGCTCCCCCGCAACGAGGGCGGCATCGGCATCAACATCGCAAACAACGTGCGCATCCCACTCAGTGACGCCGCGCGCTCACTGTATGACAAAACCTGCTGCTACGCTGATATCCTCATCGAGAGCAACACCGACAGCATGGGCGTCATCTTGGAATGCCAAGGCCGCTCCGCCCACGATGGCGAAGCCGCAAGTCTCTCCGATGCCGAGCGCGCCACCGCGCTCACAAGCATGGGCTACGACGTCATCCAAATTACCTATGAGCAGATCAAGGACAAAAGGAGCTTTGGCAACCTTGCCGAACTCATTCATAAAAAGGCCGGGCTTCCCTACACCCCAAAGACCAAACAGGAGTGCGACGCCGAAGACGCTCTGCGGCTAGAACTGCTTGTCGATTGGGATGACCTATTCGTCATCGGACCAGCCGGCTAGCAGCTAGCAATCAGAGGCAGCGCGGGCGCACCGGGTGATGCGACGCGGGCGGCAAAACCTGCCTCGGTCATCTCGACGACCTCGGTAAACGTTGCGTCAAAGAAGTCTTCGGTCAGCAGACGGTACGGCGGGTGATCCGGCTCGCCGGGATTTTCGCGCACGATCTCGTGCATGACGCCAATGGTCTTGAGCACGTACTCTTGCGGGATCGAATACTGACCAAACTGGGCTGCGGCGGTATAAAGGCGATCGGTCGCACGCGGGATGGAAACGATGCCGAGCGTCTTGCCAAACCAGTCAAAGTCGCCCTGCTTCTTAATGCGGAACTCCTCGCACGGCTTGCCGCCGTGCGCCTCGAGGTATTGGTTCACGCGGGTGTTCCACACGGTATCGGCCACGAGGTGAGACCAAACGCCCAACGTCAGGTCGAGCAACGACTGTGCCACGTCCTCGGGCGCGAGCGAAAGCTCGTCGGCACCGGGACCGGCAACCGGCTCGGCATCCCTATAGCGCTGGGGATAATGCACGCGATTAAGCCGCTCGCGCTCCTCGACAATCGACGTCGCCGCAGCCGGCATACCTATCGGCATGCCCTTGAGCAGCGGCGCCACATAGGTATCCCAAAACTCCTGTTCGCGCGGCTTGGGGATAGGCTCGGGCTTGGCAAAATGCGTGATGCGATACGGAATGGGATCGGCAATGCCAGGAACCATATAGCCCACAAAAATGTCCGGGACCACGCAGCCAAACAAAAAGGCATTGCGGTCGCGCACGTTATCGGCAAGCGTGCCGGCGCGCGCCAGCAGCCGTTCCGTCTGAGCGATATGAATATTCCAACTTGGCATAGCTACCCCCGTAAAAACCCGGATAACTATACCATTCACGGCACGTCACGCGCGTGACCGCAACCCTACTGTGCAGCAACTATTCCGCAGCGGCGCTCTCGGTTCCATACGACGGCACGGGCGTCTCGACCGCGTGGTGATATCGATCGATATAGACGGCACGGGCGCCCAGGCGTCGCACCAAATCCTGATGATGCGTACTCATCAAGACCGTCTTGCCGGCAGCGACATAGGCCAGCAAAAAGTTGACCACGATGTCGCACGAGTCTTCATCGAGCCCGTTGGTAGGCTCGTCGAGTACTAGGATATCGGGGTTCATCGACACGACGGCGGCAAGCGCCACGCGCTTCTTTTGCCCGCCCGAAAGCTGATAGGGCGAGGCATCGACCAGGTCGGCAACCTGGAACAGCTCCATGGCGTCGCGGACGCGGCGCTCGAGCTCGCCTGTCGGCAGTCCCATCTGCGCGGGACCAAAAGCAACTTCCTCGCCCACCGTGGCACAGAACAGCTGGGCATCGGCATTCTGGAACACAAAGCCCACGCGCTGATGAAAACGCTGAGCGGCTGCGGAATCCTTGAGAAACGCCGCATCGACCGTGTGCCCGTCAAACAGGTACGCGCCCGCGTCCGCAAGCTCAAGGCCGTTGATAAGGCGCATGATCGTCGTCTTGCCGCAACCATTGGGGCCAAGCAGAGCGACGAGCTCTCCACGGTTCACCTGCAGCGAAACGCCGTCGACCACCGTATGGCCCGCATAGGAAAACACCACGTCGCGGAACTCGATGAGCGGCGTGGTCTCGGTGCCGACAGCGTCGCTCGCGCCCATCACACCATTCGTATCGTTTGCCAAAACGTCGCCCTTCCCTATTAACATCGACGGCTAGGCCGCCCGCATTACAGCACCGCGCACAACACGGCGAGCAGTACCACGACGGCCGCGTAAACCGCATCGCACCAGGCAAAACCACTCCGCGCAGTCGCCGGGTACACACCGGCAAAACCGCGGCAGAGCATGGCCTCGTCCATCGCGTGGCTGCATTCCATCGCCTTGATAAAGGTCATGCCCATGATACCCGCGATTGAATCGGTACGCGAAAACCCCTCAGGCGCGCGGCCCACGCTGCGCAGCATGACCGATTCGGTGAGGTCGTGCGCCGTGCGTCCCAGCACCTCGATATGCTTGAGTGCCATATCAAAGGTGAAGATGACCTCATCGGGCAGATGCAGCAGTTTGAGCGCCGCCGACATGCGGTTCCAGGTGAGTGTCCACGAAACACCCAGCACCAACGACACGTTAATGAATGTCTTGAGCGCGATCTTGAGCATGGTGCCCGCGGCAGAAGCGCCCAGCAGCAGGGCGGGCAGCGCCAGAACCACGGCAAACCCCGCGGCTGCCAACGCCGGCACAAAGGTAGCGCGCAGCCCGCGTACAGGGCGCACCGCGACCAGCACCAGCGCGATCGCCGCCATCAACATGAGGTACAGCGGGCTCTGCGTCAGACACACGCACAGGACGCAAACGAACATCCCCACCAGGCGCACCGGAGCCGAAACGCAAGAAAGGGCGCGGTCGACCATCGACCCGCCCTCGTGTGCGCCTCCACCCAGGCGAACCCGCTCAAGCAGGCTCGCCAGGTGCAGGACATTCTTTTGCATCACACGATGCCGAGCCCCCACGGGCTCATATCGCTCCTCGGCCGCAAGCCAGCTAGGCAGCTCGGCTATTGCCATGAGCACCGCTTTCCTTGACCGTCAGCGAGACCAGGCGGAATGCGATGGTAAGCACCGCCACGCCAATGACACCCGAGAGGATATACATGGCAGCCTGGCCGGCAAAGTCAAGACCCTGCTCCTCGGAATAGGCCTGCAGATAATCGCCCGTGGGCAGCGTGTCGGCAAAGGTCGGAGCATCGAGGCCGACCGAAGCCTTGAGGCTCGTGTCGCCAACCTCCTGAACCGCGGTCGCTGCGCCCTCGGCGTCCCACTCGCCCCAGGCGTCACCGGTAGCAAGCAGGCCGAGCGGCGTGGCGATCACCAGAACCACGACGAGGATAATCGTCGGGATGATCGAAGTCTTCTTGGCAGTCGCGGCCTTAGCAGAAAGCAAGCCATCAGTCGCCTCGGGCCCAACGATGATGCCCGGCGCCGTCTTCTTAATGAAGCCGTAGATAGCAGCAGACGCGACGCCCTCGACCACGCCGGCAACCAGCATATGCGGAATCAGCATGGCGGGAATGGAGACCGACAGCGGAAAGGGGCAGTACAGCGGAGCGCCCGAGGCGTTCGTGAAGAGCATCGGCTGGATACCGAACTCGATCGCCGCGCATAGGGCCGCCACGCACAGACCGACCCAGCCGGCAACTACGGCCGAGACCGCGGTGCCCCAGCTCTTGTCGTGCAGGCGGCTATTGAGCGCGCGGAACACGACAGCTGCGACAAACGGCAGCACAAAGGCCATGTTAAAGCAGTTGGCGCCAAAGGACAGGATGCCGCCGTCGCCAAACAGCAGCGCCTGCAGCGCCAGTGCGACCGAAACCGCGATGCATGCAGGCTCCGGCCCCAGCAGCAATGCGATGAGCGCGCCGCCGACGGCGTGACCCGTGGTACCACCGGGCAGAGGCACGTTGAACATCATGAGCAGGAAGGAGAATGCGGCGCAGATGCCCAGGAAAGCCATGTGCTCGCGGTCGAGCGTGGCGCGCACCTTCTTGATGCAGTGGACCCACACGGGCACCATCGCCACCGCCATGACGGCATCGGTCTGCGGGGATAGGTAGTTATCTGGAATGTGCATATATGCCTCCCGGTTGTCGGCGCACGGAATTGCAGCGCCGCTTGAATAACCTTGCCAGTGTTACGTATTGTTAGATTCGTAACACGCCGCCGGGTATCATAGCAAAACGGCACACTGCCAACAAAGCAGTGCGCCGTTTTGTAATACTTCCGTCACATATGATTGGTTAGCGGTGCCCTATTCCGAACACAGCGGTCTTCCAGGACCCGGCAGCGGCCACCGCTGACCCATACCCCCGTGCAGGTCCTAGCCGCGGACCTCGCCGTTTACGCCCTTGCACACCTTGGTGACGATCTTCTGGTGCGCCTTCTCGACCTCTTCGCTGGTGAGCGTGTGGTCGTCGGAGCGATACGTAAGCGCAAAGGCCATGGACTTCTTGCCCTTGCCGATGCGGACCGGATCGCGGTAGACGTCGAACAGGCGCACGCCCTCGAGCAGCTTGCCGCCGGCGCTGGTAATGCGGCGCTCAAGATCCTCACAGGTCACGGAGTTGTCGACCACAATGGCAAGGTCATGCTCAACAGCCGGGTACTGCGAGAACTCGCGATAGTTCTCCTGGTTGCGGGCGCCCTTGATCAGCTTGTCCAAGTCGAGCTCAAAGGCAACGACGACCTCATCGATGCCCATCGCCTCGCGTGCCTCGGGGTGAATCTCGCCGACCCAGCCCAGCACGGTACCGCCCGAGAGGACCTCGGCCGCACGACCCGGCTGTAAGAAAGCGTAGCCCTCGCCCTCGACGGGACGGAAGCGAACCTTCTCGATGCGCAGCTGGGCGAGCAGCTCCTCGACAATGCCCTTGCCAAAGAAGAAGCGCAGCTTACGGTACTTCATGTTCCAGGACTGCTCGCTCCACTGGCCCGAGAGCACACCCGCCACGGACTTGGTCTCCTTGGGCAGGCTGGCGTTCTCGCGACCGTGGAACAGGCTGCCGACCTCGTACAGGTGCACGTTGGGCGTACCGTGCGCCTCGTTGTAGGCCACGGACTGCAGCAGGCCCGGCAGCAGCGAGCGGCGCATCTCGGTCTGCTCGGCCACCAGCGGGTTCATGAGCACCACGGGGCAGCCGCGGCCTTCGGTGGACATGCCAATCTTCTCCAGGTCGCCCGGGGCGGCAAAGCCAAAGGTCGTGGTCTCGTTGAGGCCGCAGGCGCGCAGGATCTCGCCGACCTTGCGGGTGAGCTTCTGCTCGCGGGTCAGGCCGCCGATGTGGTTCTTGGCAGCCGGGATGGTCGCCGTGACGCGGCCCATGCCCCATAGGCGCAGGACCTCCTCGATCAGGTCAATCTCGCGCGGCAGGTCGGGGCGGAAGCTCGGCGGGGTAACCATAAAGTCCTCGCCGTCGCGCTCGACGGTGCAGCCCAGACGGGTAAGCGAACGCTCGATAAAGTCGGGCTCGATGTCGGCACCGCAGATGGCATGCACGC
>CAUASQ010000093.1 GCA_958431945.1 uncultured Collinsella sp.
CACGGCACCCGGGCCTTTTTCTATCCCTACTCATTGGGGACAGACTTAAATGAGTGGCCGTTGATTGGCAGTCATTGGGGACAGACTTAAATGACTAGTCGTTGGGGACGTTCTTAAACGGCTAGTTGATGGGGACAGTCTTTAGATTTGTATATCTGGCCATCTGGGATAGGCTTCAACGAAAGCGGCACTTAGGGACTGTCCCTAGGTGCCGGCACATAGGGACGTTCCCTTTTTGCCGGCAGTTTGGGACGGTCCTTTGATGTCTGGTGCCCCCAGAGGGGTGAAGTAATACAGCTGGCTCTGTCTTTTAGGGCTATGGTGTTCCGCCCCTTTGTGTTTCACAAGGATCGTTGCATGCGTATTTACGCGCATAGGCTTGCGCGATGATGCGCATGGCCGCGCAAATATCTGCTAACTATGGTTAAATAATGACCGATAAACAAATAAACACGCAAATACAAGCAAATGCGCGCGCATTTGTGCGAATATAAGGCTGTTGGAAATGAAGGACTTCCGATGACTCAGGAGGCACATAATGGCAGATTCCAAACAGGCTCCGCTCGACGCCGAAGCAGCCGCAAAAGCAGCGTTCACTTCGGTCCAGGACAAGCCATTCCCCGATGATATCTTTACGGCTCCCGAGCTTCGTTGGGCTGTGATCGGGTGCGGCGTTATCGCCAACCAGATGGCCCAGTCTCTCGCTCTTGCCGGTCGCAAGCTTGCGGGCGTCGCCAACCGCACGCTGTCCAAGGCTCAGGCTTTTGCTGAGCAATATGGCATCGAGAAGGTCTATGAAACGGTCGAGGACCTCTACGCCGATCCTAACATTGACGCAGTCTATATCACCACGCCGCACAACACGCATATCACCTACCTGCGAGCCGCTCTGGCAGCTGGTAAGCACGTACTCTGCGAGAAGGCCATTACCCTCAACTCTGCCGAGCTCGACGAGGCCCGTGCCATCGCCGACGAGCACAACGTGGTCCTTATGGATGCCACCACGGTGCTCCACATGCCCTTGTATCAGGAGCTGCGCCGCCGCATGGATGCCGGCGACTTTGGACGCATGAACCTCGCCCAGCTCAACTTTGGCAGCTACAAGGAGTACGGCGACCTGACCAACCGCTTTTACAATCGCAACCTTGCTGGCGGCGCCATGCTCGATATTGGCGTCTATGCCCTGTCCGTCATGCGCCTCTTTATGGCAAGCCAGCCCGCTGAGGTCGTTTCGCTGGGCAACACCTGCGAGACTGGCGTTGACGTCGCGGGTGGCATCGTCTGCCGAAATGCCGAGCAGCAGCTGGGCGTCGTGAGCCTTACGCTCCACTCCAAGCAGCCCAAGCGCTCGGTCATCAGCTTCGACAAGTGCTACATCGAGGTCAATGAATATCCGCGTGCCGATCACGCGACCATCGTGTGGACTGCGGACGGCCACCGCGAGGAGGTCCACGCCGGCACCGAGGCTTACGCCCTGTGCTATGAGATGGCCGACCTGGAGAAGGCCGTTGCCGGCGACGACTCCAAGCGCGAGCTGCTGGATTATGCTTCTGATGTTATGGAGCTTATGACCAAGCTCCGCGCCGACTGGGGAGTTGTGTACCCCGAGGAGGAGTAAGCGATGCTTGCGGAAGATAGGCTCAACGCGATCGTGTCGATGGTGCAGCAGGCCGGCTCGGTTACCGTGCCGGAGCTTGCCGAAGCCCTGGGCGTGACGGCGTCTACCATTCGGCGCGACCTGCAGACGCTCGACCGAGCTCATCGCATCGCCAAGGTCCACGGTGGAGCGACGAGTCTTGAGCGCGCGCACGTGACGCGCGACCTAACGCTTAATGAGCGCAGCGACCTCCATAACGACGACAAGGAGCGTATCTGCGCCCGTGCGGCGGCGCTTGTGGAGCCCGAGAGCTTTGTATACATCGACTCGGGCTCGACGACGCTCAGGCTCATCGAGCATCTTCCACACCTTGAAGATGTCACCTATGTGACCGATTCCGTGCTCCATGCTCAGCACCTTGCTTTGCGCGGCATGCGTACCGTGGTGTTGGGCGGCGAGCTCAAACCCGAGACCGAGGCGCTCGTTGGCCCCGATGCCTTGGCAACCTTAGACCGCTACAACTTCAACTGTGGCTTTTGGGGCTCTAACGGCATTGCCGCCGAGCAGGGCTTCACGGCGCCCGATATCGAGGAAGCACAGGTCAAGCGTATCTCGATGCGCCATACCGCCAAACGCTTCGTAATCTCGGACGCCAGTAAATTTGGCATGGTGGCGCCCGTCAAGTTCGCGGACTTCCGCGACGCAACGATTATTACCGCAGGCGAGGTCCCCGCCAAGTACCGGGCAATGGACAACGTCATCACTGTCTAACAGCGAGACAAGGCCAAAACCACCACGAAGGTGCCTGTCCCCATTGTGGTGGTTAGTAACGAAAACCGAGTAGTTTTCTCAATAGAAAAGCGGCAACGTCCATCACGGGCGTTGCCGCTTTCGTTGTCTACCGGTTTTGTCTAAGTCTGTAACAACTGGACCGCTAAAAGTGGGCTAGGTGTTACAGATCGAGATACTTCCGAGCCGCACCGTCCCTTTGTCTCAATCTGTAACATCTGGGACCGATTTTGCCGAGTTATTGTTACAGATTGAGATTTTTCCTTGAGAGGGATTCGAATGTCTCGATCTATAACAAATAGACCGGAAAATGGGTTCTAACTGTTACAGATCGAGACGTTTTGGGACCGCGGCTGAGCCATCGTGGCGGCTTGACGTTTTCCCAGATAAAACCTGCCAAAATAAACCTGTCCCTTTTCGGCAGGTTTTAGGGCTCCCAGGGGCAGGGGGCTTCGATATAGATATGCTCGCCGGTTACGGGATGCGTGAAGGACACGCTGTGGGCGTGGAGCATCAGGCCGCAGGGGCGCGGCGTTCCGTACAGGTCGTCGCCAACCAGGGGATGATGCTCGCTTGCCAGGTGCACACGGATTTGGTGCTTGCGGCCGGTGAGCAACTCGACATCGATATACGAGCGCGTGGGCAGGCCACGACGGCTCTTAAGGCGTTTGAGCACCTTCACGCGCGTTTGAGACGGCTTGCCGCTGGCGCCGACGCGCATCTTTCGGCTGTCGTGACGGTCGCGGGCGATGGGCTTGTCGATGAGCTTTTCGTTCCAGTCGATCTTGCCCTCGGCCAGCGCCAGATAGTGCTTTTCGAAGGCGTGGTCAATCACCATCTGGTCAAAGGCGGGCTGCGTCTGCTTGTCGAGCGAGAACAGCACCACGCCGGTGGTGTTGCGGTCCAGGCGGTTGAGCGGCTGCATGTCGGTCGCGGCAAAGCCGTCGCCCATCGCCAGCAGCAGGTCGCTGGCGTAGTCGGTGAGCGTGCGCTCGCCGGTGCCGTCGCCGTGGACGATCATGCCGGCGGGCTTGTCGATGGCCATAAGCCAGGCGTCGCAGTAGAGGACTTGAGGTTCTTCGTTCACGTGTAAGCCTTTCGGTTAGCTGATTCCCACAAACATGCAGCCCGAAGTCGCCCCGCGCAGGCGGGCGGCGGGCTTGCGGCCGGCTTGAGCTGCCTCGACGGCGCGACGGACGCGAGCGACGGCACGGGCGATCTCATCCGTCTCGAGCAGCGTTCCGTCCACCATGAGACGACGCACGCCGGCATCGAGCAGCTGAGGAACCTGAGGCGTGAGGTCGATGGGGTAGGCGTCGTACAGGCGAGAGCGGCCGTGGATGTCGGTACGCACCGGCATGACCTTGCCGTCGATATTCTTAAGCGAGAGCTTGCGGGCGCGAAGGCGGCAGTTGGCACAATCGTGGATGCAGCCGTTGGCAACCTGCAGAATGCAATGCTCGCTTGTCATGACGCGTGGGCGGCCAAAGACGGTGATGCCCAGAGCTGCGGGCGCGGCGGCGCCGAGCGAGACAATCTCGTCGAGCGTGATCTCGGGCGAGAGCCAAAACGCACCGGCTCCGCGCTCGGCAAGCGCCTCCATGCAGGGCGCGTTGTGAACCGGCAGGCAAGAGCGAATCTCGGCCGTGGTGCCAACCTGGGCGGCCAGGGCAAGCTCAGAGATGTTGCCAATAGCGACCGTGGCGCCGGCAACAACCCACGGGTCGACGCGTACGTGGTCAACGGCGCGGCAGACCTCGTCGAGCACGGGTACGATGCCCTGCTCAAATGCATCGGCGGGGGAGAGCTCGGCCGCATCGAGCGCGTCGGTGGTCATGTAGATGCGCGTTGCACCCTCCGCCCGCGCTGCCTCGGCGGCCTCGAGCGAGGTGACGGTGGCACAGATCTGCGGCTCATCGCGGTAGTGCTCGGGCGCGGGACGGGAATCACTGGTTGCAATCGCCGGCAGCTCGAGCGTTTTCGCGCGCTCCTCGTACGGTGCCAGAATGGTCTCTTCCAGCGCCTTACAAGCGGCGGCGCGCACCTTGTGCACGGCGGAAAAGCCCATACCGCAGCCGGCGTCGAGCGAAACGTCAAAGCTTGCGGCCTCAAAGGGAGAGGAGCCCATGCGCCCGACGTGCTCAACCAGGTCTGCCGCCTCGACGGCGCGCGTCTTGGCGGCCTCGACGGTGAAGCCCGTGGCGGTGGCGGTGAGCGCGGGGTTGTCACAGCAGGTGAGCGTGACAGTAAACGGCTCGCCCAGGCGCGCCGCGACGGACACGTCAACAGCTCGGCGGCGCAGCACATCGCGCTTGAGCGCGGCGCCGGCGGCGTCGATGGCGCGCTGACTGCGAATCACGCGTACACGGCAGCCCTCGGGCATGCTGCGGGGCACGCGGCACTCAATGATGTCACCGGCGGCGGCATCATCGGCGGCAATGGTGGTCAGGAACTGGTCAAACTCGTTATCGTGGCGAAGCTCCAGCAGGTCGCCTTTGCCCACGGGCTCAAACAGCTCAATGCGGGCGATGGCGGCGCGGCGACGGCGGTCGTCGGACTTGAGGCCGCGCACATCGCGGTTGGCCGGGCGGCTGCCCAGCACCGTGCCCACGATCTGGCCGCGGTTGTTGGAACGCTCATAGCTCATCATCTCGTCGCCCGAGGTGCCGTCCTGATAGGCGTGCGTAAAGTCGCGGTTGAAGCAGCGCTTGAGCTGGCGCTGGCGGGCGGCTTCCTCGTCCTTGGCAACGGCGGCTCCGGATAGCATGTCGTCAATTTCGTGACGATACACATCAACGATGGAGTACACGTAATCGGGTGCCTTCATGCGGCCCTCGAGCTTGAGCGATGCGGCGCCGGCGTCATACAGACGGCGAACAAGCTGTGAGGTGTTGGTGTCACGCGGGCACAGCGCGCGCTCGCGACCGGCAGGGGAGAGCGCGCGGCCGTTCTCGTCGATCAGCTCGTAAGGCAAGCGACAGGGCTGAGCGCACATGCCGCGGTTGGCCGAGCGGCCCGCCATGGCAAAGCTCGAGAGCAGGCATAGGCCCGAGTAGCAAAAGCAGATGGCACCGTGGCTAAAGACCTCCAAGTCAACGTCGGGCGCGGCGTCGTGGATGGCGGCGATCTCGTCGATGGAGAGCTCGCGCGAGAGAGTCACGCGGTCGGCGCCCTGCTCGCGGCACCAAAGCGTTCCGCGGTCATCATGGATGTTCGCCTGGGTCGAGATGTGCGTCTCGATGCCGGGCATCGTGCGCTTGACCTCAAAGAACAGGCCCCAGTCCTGGATGATGAAGGCGTCGGCGCCCAGCGTGGAGCAGCGATGGATGAGTTGCAGCGCATCGCCCATCTCGGACTGCTTGATGACGATGTTGACCGTGACGTAGACGCGCGACCCGGCTAGATGTGCGGCGCGGCAGGCTTGCTCAAAGGCCTCGTCGGTAAAGTTGGTGGCCTTGCGGCGGGCGTTGAAGCTGCCCATGCCGCAATAGATGGCGTCTGCCCCCGCGGCGAGTGCGGCGGCAAAGGGCTCGGGCCCTCCGGCGGGCGCCAAAAGCTCGGGTCTGCGGTTGGTGGTTCGACTGGCGGTTGCGGTCATATCCTGCCTTTCAAAATGCTCAGATATTCAAAAGTATAGTGGTGCCGTTGCGGCAGGCGATGCCCGTGCTCCAAGCGGGATAAAGTCTTCAGCAGCTTGGGCTGGCTGACCCCGTGAAGAACCGTTCAGCGGTTCGGGGAAACCGTTGGGCGATAAATTATTCTCGCAAACTGATAATATTCTTGCATCGCACGGAAACCTTGATTACTATCCCAATCAAGCGCGGTGTTCAGACCGAACTGTGCCTCCCGGTGCGAACGCCGCGCTCACGCTTTCTAGTTAACCGTAAGGAGATAAACATGAGCAAGACAGTCGTGTCTTCCGATAACGCACCCGCAGCCATCGGCCCGTATTCCCCCGGTATCCAGGCCGGCAACATGGTGTTCCTGTCCGGCCAGCTGGGCATCGATCCCGCAACTGGCAAGATGCCCGAGGGCGTCGAGGCCCAGGCCAAGCAGTCCCTCGCCAACGTCGAGGCCCTGCTGACCGCTGCCGGCGCCACCTTTGCCGATGTCGTCAAGACCACGGTCTACC
>CAUASQ010000094.1 GCA_958431945.1 uncultured Collinsella sp.
GCGTCACGTTTTTGAGCATCGGCTACCAGGCCATGAAGGCCATCGCCACGTTCCTCGTCACCTGGTACAACTACTTCAGCCGCCGCTTCTTCCTCGAGGGCGCACGGTCGTAGTCGATTCACTATTTGCTTGAATGTATAACCGGTTGGAATTCCCATTCCAACCGGTTTTTTGTTTGCCGAGAGACCCGGCGACCCAGTCCAATTCGCGTTAAAAACGGGCGGCCCGGATGTTTGTCCGAACCGCCCGTCTGGCGCGCTATGTCGAGGCCTCTAGCCCGTTACGTAATACCAAACGACGTTGTCGCCATTGGAGAGAACGTAGTTACTGCAGGCCGTCATGGGCGTTGTGCCGTTGACGGAGTACATCCACCCGCTCGTGCCGCCGTACTGTTTCTCGGCCAAACCACCAATCGCGGAAACATACGTGCCGTACGACGAGCCGTGTGCGTTGACAGAAAGGCCTAGCGCGCACAGGGCATCGTAAACGGTAGCGCCTTCGTTAAAGGTAAAGGTGCCACCAGAGGACACAGGATTGCCCACAGCGCTCGATGTGACCGAAACCGTCACCGTAACGTAGTTGGACTCCTGTGAGCCGCCCTGGCCGTCCGAGGAAGCGCTTCCGCCATTAGAGGATGAGGCTCCATCAGACGACTGACCGCCGCCCGAAGAAGCACCGCCAGACACATTGGAAGTATCACCGGCTCCCGTATTTTGGGCAGCGGATTTATCGCCAGACCTCTTGCTGTCCTGACCATCGGACTTCTTGCTATCCGAGCTTTTGTCCGATTCCTTGTTTGAAGACTCGGAATCGTCCTTGGCGTCGTTCGAGCCCTTGGACTCATCTTTTGCAGCATCCGAAGATTTGGAATCCTTGGAACTGGCCTCGCCCGAAGCGGTAGACGAGCCAGACCCATTGTCATCCTTGGAAACGACGCTCTCCCCCGTCACGGACTGAAAAATCCAATCAACGGACCAGGCGCCGCTCTCGGAGGGATGGACAAAGCCCAGCGAGACGACGATCAGAATGGTGCACGCGGCAGTCAGAACGCCAAGGAGCGCTTTGTGCCGTGGGGCGGGCGCCGCCGAAGCGGCGCCCTTTTGCTTTGGATCATCGAGCTGGATAAACGAGGAGTCGGGCTGTTGCCCGCTGGTCTCCTTGGGCTTATCGGGCATTACCGTCACCCTTGCCGCGCTTGGTCAGCACGAAGACGGCGATGAGCGCGAGGCCAATCACGCCGGCGGCGATGCCAACGATGGCGAGCGGATTGGTGCCAGTCTCCTGCTCGGCAGCACTAGAGGACTTCTTAGCAGTGGTCGTGGAAGCAGCACCCGTATCGGACTTGGAATCGGACTTCTTGTCGGACTTGCTGTCCTTCTTGTCAGACTTCTTGTCAGACTTCTTCTCGTCCTTCTTATCGGACTTATCGGAGTCCTTCTTGTCGGACTTGTTGTCCTTGGTCTCGGTCTTGGTCGACACCGTCGTCTTGGTCGTCGGCTTATGACCCGGGGCGACAGCGCCGCCCTTCGAGCCGGAGCCGGAACCCGTGCCAGTGCCAGCGCCAGTGCCGGAACCAGTACCGGTACCAGAACCGCCGCCGCCATTCGAACCTGCGCCGCCATTACCGCCAGGGTTAACGGCATTCTTGGTCCACTTGGCATACAACGTCAGGTCGGCCGTCACCGGCGTGCTAAAGTCATACGCCTGCGCGCAAGCCTCATCGGTGAACCAACCGCCGAAAGTGTAGCCATCGCGCGTCGGATCGGCCGGCTTGACCAGCTTGCCATCGGCCGTAGCAACAAACTTAGTATCGCAAGCAGACCCGCCGTTGGAATTAAAGGCAACCGTCCAAGACTCAACGGCCCCGAGCTTGAACAGCGTGCCCGAATCATTGATGTAGTACAGGCTGCCAGATGCATCGGCAATGACCGGAGAGTCACAGTACTGGTAATGGCCAGCCGCATCATAAATCTGCGTCGCCTCTGCATCACCGAGCGTATAGCGATACACGCCACCACCAGCAGAGTAGTTGACGTAATCCTTGCTATCCGCGCCGTTAACGGTGAAGTACACATAGGTCTTGCCGCCCTGAACACTCACCAGCGGAGTAGCAGCAATACCGTTGAGGCCAGCCGGCAGCGCCTTGCCGTCGGCAGCAGCGACCATCGTGGTCTTACCCGTCTTCAGGTT
Source organism: uncultured Collinsella sp. (assembly GCA_958431945.1). GTDB lineage: Bacteria > Actinomycetota > Coriobacteriia > Coriobacteriales > Coriobacteriaceae > Collinsella. The sequence continues at coordinate 2,191 of CAUASQ010000094.1, forward strand.
ATAGAGAACCAGAGCAGAGCCCGTAGCCGTCTGTCCGCCGACAATCAGATTGTCACCAGACACCGCAGGGGCGCTCAGATTATTCGTAAGGCCCAGATCAACCGTCTTCTGTTCACTCAGCACGCCCTTCGCCGAAAGCGAAATCACATGGAGCTTTCCGTCGTGCGTCATCTGATAGAAGGTCGAACCATTGGACGGATCGGCAATGCAATCGGCATTTGCGACAGCGCCGAGCTTCATGGTCGAAACGACATCGCCCGTCGTCTTATCAATGCACTTAAGCGTACCCGCGCTCGTAGGAACGATGGCATACTTATCCGTCAAAGCCGCACCAGTCCAGTAATAGCCCTCGGCAGGGTCGATGTTCTGCCAAGAAACTTCGCCCGTGGCAATCTTAATGCGCGCAAAGGAGCCGTTGCCGTAGGTCGCGTTGTAATTCTCGTCATACGAAATATCGACCGAGCCTACATAGACGTACTCGCCGTCCGAAACGACGGTGCAGGAGCTCTGCGTCAAGTCCGTCAAACCAGGCGTCAGCCACTTGCAGATCAGCTTGTCTGCAGTAATCGCCTGGACCGCACCGCCGTTGAGCGGAACGATGATAAGGCCGTTGGTATAGATTGGACGAGAGGTATAGCTCACCTTGGAGGCAATCGGCGCAGAGGCAACCTTTTTGCCCGTGGACGAATCGATCTTAATGAGCTCGTTCTCGGTCGCGATGTACACAAAGCCGTTAGCAATGACAGGCTCGCTGCAGTTGGCATACTGCTGACCAGACTCGGCCTTCCAATCGAAGGCCCACTTAAGACCGGCGGCCTGCGCAGGCGTCTTGGCATCCGTTACGGTCGAACCGTTGCCACTGTTGCCGTAGCCGGCCCACTCGGCATCCCAATCAGGAGTCGTCGCGCTCGGATCCACGACAATCTTGTCGGGATCGGGCATGGGCGCGCCATCGGTCGTATAGGCAAACGTAACCTTGTCGCCGCTCGTGAGCGTGACCTGGTTGACGCAGAGAGATGAGGGCTTTCCGTTGATATACAGGTGCCAATATTTATTGGTCGCACCATCATGGCCGTACGCCCTGCCTTCGAACGGCGAAGTAATGGACCAGTATGCACCACTCTGGGAGGCCTTGTAATCAATGCCCTTCGCCTTCAGAACCGTCTCAATAAGGTCCTGGGCCGTAGAGCCTTCGGGCAGGGAAACATTGCTTGCTGAGCCCCAGCGAGTATTGTTGCCGTTGACATCGGGACCGATAACATCGACAGACCCAAGAACCTGGCCAGGAAGGGCATCGCTGTCGCCAGCATACATAAAGGTGACGGCGTCACCCTCATGGAGCTTGTAGGCACCGGCGCCAACGTCGGCGAACTTGTACTTTGCGTCGGACTTGCCCTTTACGTAGAAGCGCCAATAGCTATTGGTCGCAGCATCATAGCCACAATAGGACTTACCATCGAAGGGCGAATAAATGCCGTTGAGGAACCAGCCCCAAGACGATTCGCTAGCATCGAGAGTGAGGCCGGTCTGCTCAAGGAGATCCTTGGCAGTGGAGCCTGCCTTGAGGCTCGTCTGACCCGTCGAAGCCCAAACCTGTTGCTTGCCGTCCTTGTCCTTACCGAGGACCTGAACGGAAGCATGGACGGAATCAGAGGGCAACTGGTCGCCCCAGCCACCGTAGAACCACGTAACGGTATCGCCGGCATGAATGGTGACATTGTCTGCCGTGTAGTCGCTCGACTTGCCGTTGATGAACAGCTGCCAATAGGTCGAATAATCGAGCGGCGTACCCAGCTCAACGCCGTTGTACTTAAGGCTCAGAATGAAGGAGCCCGCAGCAACGGCGTCGATGTCATTCGCCTCGAGCGCGACCTTCGTAAGGTCAAGTGCGCTCGAGCCGGACGTCATCACATACTGCGCGTTATCGACCCAAGTCTGAGTCTTGCCCTGGGCATCGCGACCAATGACGGTCACATTTGCGGCAACCTGGTCCTTAACGACAGGGGACGCGCTACCAGCCGTATAGGCAAACTCAATCTTCTGCCCCTGGGTGAGCTTGACGCTGCTCGCGCCAACCGAGGAAGACGCGCCGTCGACGAACAGCTGCCAGAAGGCATAAGTCGTCGGGTCGTAGGCAAGCGTGCGGCCATCGCTCGGGGATGTGATGCTTTTGAGGTAGAACCCGTATGCCGTGTTCGGATCGTAGTCCGCCTTGAAGCCCGTCTTCTCCTGCAGCTTAATGAAGGCATCCGCAGCCGTCGCGCCCTCGTCGAGCTTGAGCTGCGTAGGTGCCACCCAGGTCTGAGCCTTGCCGTCGGCATCGGTGCCGATAATCGAGAACGAGACCTCGACTTGCTTCTTGGCGACATCGCCAGTTTCTGTCGGGTTCCCTGTCTGAACGGCAGCCGCGGCGGCAGATCCTGCTTGGCCAGCGGATGCCGTCGAAGACTGCTCGCTCGAGGCAGGGCTCTCCCCCGTCACCGAGCCTTCGTCGCCAGTTGCCGCCTCTGTTGTGGCGGCACTAGCTGCAGGCGCGCCCTCGGAATCCGAAACCTCGGCGCCGCTCTGTTCAGCGGTACCGCCCGCAAGCGCCGCGTCCTCGCCCGGTGTCGCAGCCTGAGCCACGGCCTCGGCAATGCCCTCGGCGCCCTCGGCCCACAGCTGAGCCGGTGTGGTGCCAAAGGCCATCGCGAAGGCCAGGAATGCCACCAGGCAGCGCTTGGCTACACCGCGTGCAATCGCGCCACGGCGATGCAACGAGGCGCGCTCGCGCTCGTCCTCAAACATATCCATTTGTCCCCCATTGTCTGTACTCGGAGCGTTGCCTTGAGGCTGCCCCACGTCATCGCGCATGTTGCGCTCGAGTTCCCCCATCGGGGTCCCCTTCCCTCCAGAGCCCTATGCACACCGACGGCATACGCCGCAGCCGCATGCAAGATGGGAGGCGATCCGACTTAACCTTAACGACTCGGGCGCGCCGTCCGATCTGCGACGCGAACATCCCGAGCCAAGAGGAATTACGGTTACTGGTACAGCCGGGGACTTGCACCCCGATTCTCCCAAACGCGCAGGAAAACCGCGCATTCGTGCGTCTCCGCACCACCATCTAGGCCATCGATTATTACCGTCAAAATGGTATCACGCAAAAGGGCCTCGCACGCAGGCGAAGCCCAAGGTAAAAGCTATTGTTTGCGATAGGAAAATGCGGTGACGGTCGCAGCCTCTAGCGCTTGCCGCCGTGGCTGTTGAGCCAGATATTGCGGCCCAGCATAAGCGCCAGCACCAGCGCGCTCACGTAGCCCATAAAGCCAATGACTGGGATACCAAACACAACCGGCTCGATGCGCGCGTAGTACACCACCGACGAACCGATAAACAGACCGGCGATCACAATTGCCATCGACATGCGGTCGATAATTCCGCCCAGCTGTCGCAGTGCCTTATCGCTGCTCATGATCTGCGTGTTTACCTTAAGCTGGCCGCGCGTGAGCATACGCGAAGCCAAGCCCAGATACTCGGCCGCCTCGAGCGAGCCTTTTGCCGCGCGATAGCTGCTCGCGGCAAGATCGCGTCCCATATCACGCACGCGCGCATAAGTGCTTTTTTCGTTTTTGATATGCGTCTGGATGATCTGAATCATGTTGACGTTGGGCATGTACTCGGTCAACAGGCCCTCGAGCGTCACCATGCCGCGCGCGAACATCGTCACCACGCTCGGCAGCTCAACGTCGTTTTTGCGCGCCAGGTTTAACAGCGAGGTCAAAAACTCGCCGATATCCAGATCCTTCAGGTCAAGGCCCGCAAAGTCAGCCACGATAAAGTCCAAATCGGACAAAAAGGCCGAATGATCGAGCTCAGCCGAGTCGCCACGCGTCACGGCGAAGCGCATGAGCGAATCCTTGAGCTTGGGCACGTCACCCTCGGCCACGGCGAAAATCATGTCCTTGACGATACCGCGATCGTGACTCGACATGCGTCCGACCATGCCCAAGTCGATAAAGTAAACGATGCCGTCCTTGAGAATAATGTTTCCCGCATGCGGGTCGGCATGGAAAAAGCCGTCATCGAGCACCTGCGTCGAGTAATCCTCGACGATTGCGGCACCGATCTTTTCCAAGTCATAGCCCTCGGCCAACAAGCGTTCAGGATCGGCGATCGAAATGCCGTCGACGTAGTCCATAACCACCACGTGCTCGGTGCACAGGTCCAGATAGGATTTAGGGCACGTCACGCCATGAACGCTCTTATGGAACTCGTAGAAGTCGTTGAGGTTTTTGGCCTCGGCCAAAAAGTTGGTCTCCTCGCGAAACGAGGTCC
>CAUASQ010000095.1 GCA_958431945.1 uncultured Collinsella sp.
ACTCATTTAAGTCTGTCCCCAATGAGTAGGGATAGAAAAAGGCCCGGGTGCCGTGGGGCATCCGGGCCTTTGCTAGCAACTTGATGTTGCGGGCAACTTAGAACTTGTGGCCGCACTTCTTGCAGACGCGCAGCTTGTTCTTGCCGTCCTTCTCGTGACCGACGCGGGTAACCTTACCGCACTCGGGGCAAACGAGATTGACGTTGGAGGCGTCGATGGGAGCCTCCTGCGAAACGATGCCGCCCTGCTGGTTGGCAGCGTTGGGCTTGACGGCCTTCTTGACGACCGAAACGCCCTCGACAACGACCTTGTTCTCGGCGGGGAGAGCACGCAGGACAACGCCCTGCTTGCCGCGATCCTTACCAGAGAGAACCTGGACCTTATCGCCCTTCTTGATATACATATATCTCCCCTAACTACAGGGTCTCGGGAGCGAGCGAGACGATCTTCATGTACTTCTTGTCACGAAGCTCGCGAGCGACAGGCCCGAAGATACGGGTGCCGACGGGCGAACCATCGTTGTTGATGACAACGCAGGCGTTCTCATCAAAGCGAATGTAGGAGCCATCCTTGCGGCGGATCTCCTTAACGGTGCGAACGACGACGCAACGGACAACGTCCTTCTTCTTGACGTTGGCGCCAGGGGTAGCCTCCTGGACAGCACCGATGAACACATCGCCGATGCCTGCATAACGACGCTTGGAACCGCCAAGCACCTTGATGCAGCGAATCTTGCGAGCGCCGGAGTTGTCGGCGACGTTCAGCATGGTTTGCATCTGAATCATGGTAGATGTTCCTCCGAACTAAGAACCGAAGAGAGGTGCGCAGCCTTTATGCGGCCCGTGGTATGCAAGCCAGGCATACGCACATCTTCGGAAACGTACAAGTCGTAAGAGCGACTGCTTATTTAGCGCGCTCGACGACCTCGATGAGGCGCCAACGCTTCATCTTGGACATAGGACGGGTCTCCATAACGCGGACGGTGTCGCCCACGCCAGCCGTGCACTCCTCGTCGTGAGCGTGCAGCTTCTTGGAGCTGGTCATCATCTTGCCGTACTTGGGGTGACGCTTGCGCTCGGTGATGGTGACAACAATGGTCTTGGCACCGGAGACGGAGGTAACGACACCCGTACGGACCTTACGCGAGTTACGCGAATCAGTCATGTTCTCTCCTTAGGTCCTACTCGGCGACAGCGGACTTCTCCGCTGCGATCTCGCGGGCGCGCTGCTCCGTGAGGACGCGAGCGATGTCCTTCTTCACGGTGTTGACGCGAGCGGTGTTGTCCAGCTGGCTGGTGGCCATCTGGAAACGAAGGTTAAAGAGCTCGGCGCGCATTTCCTTCAGCTTCTCAACGAGCTGAGCGTCCGAGAGCTCACGAATCTCTGCGGGCTTCATTAGTTCTCCTCCTTGGCGGCGGCGGCGTCCTCAGCAGCCCACTTGGCCTCGAGAGCGGCCTCCTCAGCCATCTCCTTCTCGATGCGCTGCTCAGCGTTCTTAGCAGCAACAATCTTGGTCTTGATGGGAAGCTTGTGCTGTGCAAGACGCAGAGCCTCGCGAGCGACCTCCTCGGGCACGCCCTTGACCTCGAACATGATGCGGCCGGGCTTGACGACGGCCACCCACTCCTCGGGGTTACCCTTACCAGAACCCATGCGAGTCTCGGCAGGCTTCTTGGTGATGGGCTTATCGGGGAAGATCGTGATGTACACACGACCGCCACGCTTCATGTAGCGGGTCATGGCAATACGAGCGGCCTCGATCTGACGGTTGGTGATCCAATGGGCCTCGAGAGCCTGGATACCAAACTCGCCGAAATGCAGCTCGGTATTACCCTTGGCCTGGCCCTTCATGGAGCCACGCTGCACCTTGCGGTGAAGAATACGCTTAGGGGCAAGCACTACTGACCCCTCCTCTCGGAGTTACGACGACGAGGACGGGAAGAGCCCTCGAGTGCAGGGTTGGGAACAGGCTGGCCCGGGAGCTTCTCGCCCAGGTAGATCCAGACCTTCACGCCGCAAGCGCCCATGGTGGTGCTGGCGACAGCCGTGCCGTAGTCGATCTTGGCACGGAGGGTGTGCAGAGGCACGCGACCCTCGCGGTACCACTCACGACGGCCCATCTCGGCACCGCCGAGACGACCGGAGCACTGGATACGGATGCCCTTAGCGCCGGCCTTGCGGGCGGACTGGACAGCCTTGCGCATAGCGCGACGGAAGGCAACGCGACCCTCAAGCTGCTCGGCGATAGACTGAGCAACGAGGTTGGCGTCGAGCTCGGGGCGCTTGATCTCGACAACGTCGACGGAGAGCTGGCCCTTGGAGACGCCAGCGACCTTCTCGAGCTCGGTGCGGAGGGTATCGATCTCGGCACCCTTCTTACCGATGACAACGCCCGGGCGAGCGGTGAGGATGATGACCTTCACCTTGTCGCCAGCGCGCTCGATCTCGACGCGGGAGACAGCTGCGCGGGAAAGACGCTTCTCGAGATACTTGCGGATCTCGAGATCGTTACCGAGGGTCTTAGCGTAATCCTTCTCTGCGAACCAGCGGGAGCGCCAGTTCTCGGTAATGCCAAGACGGAAGCCGGTGGGGTAGACTTTCTGACCCATACAGCTTTACGCCTCCTTTCGAGGAGCAACGACGACGGTGATGTGGGAAGTACGCTTCAGAATGCGAGAAGCGGAACCCTTGGCGCGGGGACGGATGCGCTTAAGCGTCGGACCCTCGTCAACATAGGCAGCGGCGACAACCAGGTTGTCGGCACGCAGACCGTTGTTGTTCTCGGCGTTCGCAACGGCGGAACGGAGAACCTTCTCGACATCCACGGCGACTGCGCGGTCGCAGAAGTGGAGGATGTCGAAGGCCTGAGCGACAGGCTTGCGGCGGATCAGATCGACCACCAGGCGGGCCTTGCTGGGGGAAACACGCACGTACTTAGCGACGGCGCGAACCTCGGTGGCCTCAGTTTCAATAGACTTAGTTGCCATTTACGGTTAACCCCCTATTTGGCCTTGTGGCCACGGAACGTACGAGTCGGCGCGAACTCGCCGAGCTTGTGACCAACCATGGACTCGGTAACATACACGGGCACATGCTTGCGGCCGTCGTGGACGGCGATGGTGTGACCAACCATCTCGGGGAAGATGGTGGACGCGCGGGACCAGGTCTTCACGACGTCCTTCTTGCCAGCCTCGTTCATCGCGGTGATACGCGAGAGAAGGCGAGTCTCCACGAACGGGCCCTTTTTGAGACTTCTGCTCATAAGTGCTTTCTCCTAAAACTCGGTATCCGAAATTACTTCTTACGGCGACGAATGATGTGCTGGTTCGAGACCTTCTTCTTCTTGCGCGTACGAAGGCCCTTCGTCGGCTTACCCCAGGGGGTAACGGAGGGACGACCAGAGGTGTGGTTCTTGCCCTCGCCACCGCCGTGCGGGTGGTCGACAGGGTTCATGACGGTACCGCGGACGGTCGGGCGCACGTTCATGTGACGCTTACGACCGGCCTTGCCGATGACGATGTTGGAGTGATCGGCGTTGCCGACCTCACCGACGGTGGCGCGGCAGGTAACGAGGATGCGGCGCATCTCGGAGGAAGGCATACGGACGATAGCGTACTTGCCCTCCTTACCCATCAGCTGGCAGGAGTTACCGGCGGAACGGGCGATAGCAGCGCCCTTGCCCGGCTGGAACTCGACGGCGTGGATGAGCGTACCGACGGGGATGTCGGCGAGGGGCAGAGCGTTGCCCGGCTTGATGTCGGCGTCAGAACCGGACATGATGGTCTGACCGACCTCGAGGCCCTTGGGGGCCAGGATGTAGCGCTTCTCACCGTCAGCGTAGTGCAGCAGAGCGATGCGAGCGGAACGGTTCGGATCGTACTCGATCGTGGCAACCTTGGCGGGCACGCCGTCCTTGTTGCGCTTGAAGTCGATCACGCGGTAACGACGCTTCACGCCGCCGCCCTGGTGGCGGGTGGTGATGCGGCCGTTGTTGTTACGACCGGCCTTCTTGGGCAGGGGCTCGAGAAGAGACTTCTCGGGCTTGGTGCAGGTGATCTCGGAGAAATCGGAGATCGTCTGCCAACGCCTACCAGCGGAGGTCGGCTTAAGGTGCTTTACAGCCATTACAATCCCTTTCAATAGGAATCCGTTAGCCATCGCAGACAGGGATTCGAGGTTCTGCCTCGGGTGCGATGACACCGGACGTATACACGGTTCCGGGCGTGTCCATTTTATACGCCCAAAACCTTGAGCTCTCGCCTCCCCTATTTGGGAGGCATGAGCTCACTCAACAGCAGCGAGTCTTAGGCCTGGTTGCCAAAGACCTCGATGGTGTCGCCCTCGGCCAGCGTGACGATGGCCTTCTTCCAAGAACGGGTCTTGCCGGCGACATAGCGCACGCGCTTGGTCTTGGGCTTGACCGTCAGGGTGTTCACGCGAACGACCTTGACGCCGAAGATCTCCTCGACAGCGTCCTTGATCTGATACTTGTTAGCATCCTTGGCGACCTCGAACGTGTACTTGTTCAGCTCCATGCCGGAGAAGGAACGCTCGGACACGATCGGACGGATGATGATCTCGTGGGCGGTCATTTATGCAAGCACCTCCCCGAAGTGAGCGGCGATGTCGGCGGGCATCAGCACAGCGTTGTTGTTGACGAGATCGTAGGTGTTGGCCTCGTCGGCAGTGATGATGAACGTCTTGGGAATGTTGCGGAACGACAGGTAGGCGTTGACGTCCTCATCGCGAACGATGATGGTCAGACGCTTGCCCTCAAGGCCGAGAGCCTTGAGCATGGCGACGGCAGCCTTGGTGGAAGGCTTCTCGAAGCCGTAGTCGTCGACGAGCACGAGCTCGCCATCGGCCAGCTTGGCGGACAGCGCGGAGCGCATAGCCAGCTTGACCTCCTTGTTGTTCATACGCTTAGCGTAGGAACGGGGCTTGGGGGCGAAGACAACGCCACCGTGACGCCACTGGGCAGCACGGATGGAACCCTGGCGGGCACGGCCGGTGCCCTTCTGACGCCAAGGCTTCTTGCCGCCACCGGAAACCTCAGAGCGGCCCTTAGCGGACTGGGTGCCCTGACGCCAAGAGGCCATCTGGCACTTGACGATGTGGTGCATAACGTGGATGTTCGGCTCGATGCCGTACACCTCAGCGGCGAGCTCGGCCTCGGCGACCTTCTTGCCCTCGCTGTTCTTTACTTCAAACTTTGCCATTTAAGTGTTCTCCTTGGTATGACGCTGGGCTAAATGGGCTGGGCCCTTAGGCCATACGGATGGCGACGAGACCATTCTTGGCACCCGGGACAGCGCCCTTGACCAAGATGAGGTTCTGCTCGGCATCGATGCGGACAACGGAAAGGTTCTTGACGGTAACGCGCTCGTTACCCATGTGACCGGCCATCTTGACGCCCTTGAGGACGCGCGCAGGATAGGCGCACTGACCGATAGAACCGGGGTGACGCTGGAAGTGAGAACCATGCGTCATAGGACCGCGGCGCTGACCCCAGCGCTTGATGCGACCCTGGAAGCCCTTACCCTTGGAGGTACCGATGACGTCGACCTTCTCGACATCAGCGAAATCAGCGACGGTAACGACCTCGCCGACCTTGTGCTCCTCGCCGTTCTCGACGCGGACCTCACGAAGGAAGCGGACAGGCTCGACGCCAGCCTTGGCGAAGTGACCAGCCATGGGCTTGTTCACGTTCTTGGCCTTGATGTCGCCGAAACCGATCTGGACGGCGTCATAGCCGTCGGTTGCCTGAGTTTTAACCTGCGAGACAGCGCAGGGGCCAGCCTGGATGACCGTGACGGGAACGACGTTGTCGTCCTCGTCCCAAACCTGGGTCATGCCAATCTTGCGGCCGAGAATCATGCTGATCAAGATATGATCCCAACTCTCGCGTGGTCTTGGGACAATGCGTACACCACCGAGCGTACGCCCCTAGAGGACCACTACTTACACGACGTGCTCCCCAGCCTTGTATTGCGTCCGGACTACCTGACAACCCTATTAAGCAGGCATTTTGTCCAGCCAGAATACTCCCCTGGTTACACACAGCTGTTTAGTATACACGGCTGCGGGCGTATCCATCGAGATTCATATTTCACTCACATTGTTTACGCAGGTAAAGTGCGTGGCACGT
>CAUASQ010000096.1 GCA_958431945.1 uncultured Collinsella sp.
TCGACACCGCCGAGTTCGCGATCCCCGGCCTTGACGACGAGTTCCGCGTCATCGTGTCTCCGTGGATCCTCTCCTCGCTGATCACCGATCGCCTTGCCGCTTACTACGAGACGGTCACCAAGCACAACCTCAACTACCGTCGTTACTATCACCAGTTCGACTACTAATCGGTGACAAATAAGCTACTGATCAAGAAGCAACCTGCCCGGGCGCATGCGTCCGGGCATTTTTATGCCGAAATTCGCAAGAAAGGGGAATCGAATGAGGCAGTTTATCGTTGCATCCCATGCTCATTTTGCGTCTGGAATCGTCGAGAGCATTGGGCTGCTCTCCGGTGAGCGCGAAAACGTCCATGCGCTGTCTATGTATGTCGACGGAAACGAGGACCTGACCAAGGAGGCCGCAGCGGTTCTCGATGGGTTTGCTGCGGACGACGAGGTTGTCGCGTGCACTGACCTGTTCGGCGGCAGCGTCAACAACGAGTTCACCAAGATCGTCCAGACGCGTCCCAACACGCACCTAGTGACCAATATGAACCTGCCGCTCCTTATTCAGCTGCTGTTCGTGCCCGACTCCACCCCAATTGATGAGGCCATTCGCCAGATCGTCGAGGCGGACGACACCAAGGTCAAGTACGTCAACGACCTGCTGGGGCAGGCCGAACTCGATGAGTTTTAATCGCTAGGGAGCACATCATGATTCAGATGATTCGCGTGGACTATCGACTGCTGCACGGCCAGGTTGCCGTTAGCTGGACTTCGGCTCTGGGTGCCGACTGCATCCTGTTGGTAAGCGACACGGTCCTCAATGACAAGCTTCGTCTGCAGGCCCTGTCCCTTGCAAAACCGGAGGGCTGCAAGGTTGTCGTCAAAAACACCGAGGATGCCGTCAAGGCGCTCCAGAGCGGTGTGACCGATAAGTACAAACTCTTCGTAGTTTGCGAGACGATCCAGCAGGCCGGTGCCGTCGCCAAGGCGATGGGCGTCAAGAAGATCAACCTCGGCAATGTTGCCTTTAGCGAGGATGCCCGCCAGGTCTCGACGAGCGTGTTCCTTACGCCCGAAAACGAGGCATACGTCAAAGAACTGCTCGGCGAGGGCTACGAGCTGTTCATTCAAATGATTCCGGCAGATGCGAAGACTGACGCCGCGAAGGTCATCGGTTAGGGGCCATCATGGTTATCAAGACAATCCTGATTTTCCTTATTGCCCTTTTGGGCTATTCCGAGTGGCTGACCGGTACGAGCTACCTCCAGCGCCCGATTGTGCTCGGACCTCTGGTTGGCCTTGTCATGGGCGACATGGTGACCGGCACGATCATGGGCGCCACGATGGAGCTTGCCATGGTCGGCGCCATCTCGGTCGGTGCGTATAACCCGCCCGATACGATTTCCGGAACCATCCTGGGTGTGTCGCTTGCCATGCAGGCCGGCGCGGACGCTTCGGCGGCCCTGACCCTGGGCATTCCCATCGCAACGATCGTCCTGGCGCTTGATACGGCCCTGGGCCAGCCGGTCATGCTGCTGCTGGTGCACCGTATCGACAAAAACGTCGAGGACGGGGACACCAAGGCCATCACGCGCAACATGCTCATCGCCGGTTACGCGCAGAGCTGGTGCGGCCTGCTGATTATTCCCCTGGCATTCTTCTTTGGCGCCGATGCTGTTGCCAGCCTGCTCAACATCATCCCCGATTTCGTTCAGACCGGCATGGATGTCGCCGCCGCCTTCTTGCCCGCACTCGGCTTTGCGATGCTGGCGCAGATGATTATGAACAAAACGGTGGCTCCGTTCTTCTTCGCTGGCTTCTTCCTCGTCGCCTACTTTGGCATTAGCACGACGGGCGTGGCGATCTTTGCCGCGATCATCGTCGTCGCGATGACGGTTTTGGGTGATAAGAAAAAAGCGGAGCAGCCCGCAGTGGCAACCGAGGATCCTGCGATTGGGAGTGGGTTCGATGAGTTTTAAGTTTGAGTCTTCTTACGACGGGCTGATTTCCCGCGCAGACCTTAAGAAGTTGTTCTGGCGCTCGATTCCCTATGAGCATTCGTGGAACTACGAGCGTATGGGCCATATCGGCTTTATGTGGGCCCTTATGCCGATTCTTCGCAAGCTGTATCCGCAGGATGCGGACTTTAAGGCCGCCCTTAAGCGCCATATGGAGCTCTATAACGTCACGCCGTACATCTCGACGCTCCCCATGTCCATCGCCGCTGCAATGGAGGAGGTCAACGCTACTGACGATAGCTTTGACACGAGCGCGATCTCTAATGTCAAGCTTGCTTTGATGGGACCGCTGTCCGGCGTGGGTGATGCCTTCTACTGGGGCACGCTGCGAATTTTGGCAACGGGTGTCGGCACGTCGCTGGCGCTGCAGGGCTCTATTCTTGGCCCGATTTTGTTCCTGCTCGTGTTCAACGTCCCTCACTACATCATCCGTTACCTGCTGACGTTTGTGGGATATCGCTTTGGCTCGGACATGATCAGCAAGGTCCAGGAATCGGGCATTATGGACACGATCGTCAAGATGGCCTCTATCATGGGCGCCATGGTGATCGGTGCTATGACCATGGAGATGGTCACCGTGGACATTCCGCTCATGGTCGGCGCGGGCGATGGTGCTCAGACGCTGGCCGAGCTGCTCAACGGAATCTTCCCGGGCTTTGTCACGATGGGGCTGTTTGGAATCGTCTATCTCATGCTCAAGAAGAAGATGAATCCGCTGCTCATCATGCTCGTGATCCTGCTCGTGAGTATCGCCGGCGCGTTCTTTGGAGTGCTTGGTGTCCAGTAGAGTATCCGTCATAATGAGAACAATGTAAGAGGGGGCGTCGCGCACACTGTGCTGCGGCGCCCTTTTGCCGAAAGGTGGACAAGATGGAGTATCCGCAGCTTGCCGTCATGAATATCAGCCATCGTTATTTTGACCTCGAGGAATTCTTTTCTTCGGCAGCGGCCTCGGGTTACACGTGTTGCGAGCTTTGGACCGGGGCGATGCATCTGTATGTCGATTGCCATGGATACGATTCGCTCGAGCAGGTGCGGGAGCTGTCGCAGCGGTATGGGGTTCGGATTGTGGGGCTTTGTCCCGAACAGAACAACCCCAAGCCGTGGAATATCGCGGCGCGCGGGAATGAGGCGCGTGCCCGCACGCTCGCGTACTTTAAGAACGTTGTGGATATTGCGGCGGAACTTGGAGCCGAGCAGGTCATGGTCTCGAGCGGCTGGGCATTTTTGAACGAGCCAATCGAGGACGCGTGGGGTCGAAGTGCCTCGATGCTGCGTGCGATTGCCGAGCATGCGGGAGAGCGCGGCGTGCGGCTGGTGCTCGAGGCCCTACAGCCGGTTGAGTCGATGATCGTGAACTCGGCGGCCGACACGAAGCGCATGATCGAGGCGGTTGATCATCCGGCACTTAAGGCGTGTCTGGATTTGGGCGCTATGGCGGTGGCGGGGGATACCATCGACGATTATTTCGATCTGCTTGGCGATGATGTCGCCCACGTGCATTTTGTCGATGTTGCGGCAGACGGCACGACGCATCTTGCCTGGGGTGACGGCGACCGCGATATGCGCGCCGACCTGGATAGGCTGGTGGCGCGTGGCTATCGCGGAGTTGTTTCGGCCGAGACCTATGACTGGCGCTATTTCGCCAATCCTGCGGCGGCCGACGCTCAGGTTATGGCGGAGTACCGACGCGCGATTGGCGCCTAGGTGGGGTTGGGTTGCGGCAATCTGCCCTATGTTTCCAAATGAATACGGTGTGAGCGGCTGCGATGGATTTTCCCCGCAAGCACTCTAGTATGCTAAAGTACCCAGAAGACCGGCGGAGCTATGCCGGTCTTCTGTTCTATATGAAACACAGCATGAGGAGGCTCACCAGATGACGGCCACACCGTGGGGATTCCGGGACATATTGCCCGAGGAGGCTCAGGCGCGCGAGGAGATCGCATGTACGGTGAAGGGCTGCTTTAGGGAGCATCATTACCTGCCGGTCGAGACGCCGCTGCTCGAGGACAAGGGCTCGCTCGAGGAGGGCGGCCGCATTGCGGATACGCCGTTTAAGCTCTTTGATGACGACGGCCGCCTGCTGGTGGTCCGTCCCGACAACACGTTGCCGATCGTGCGCTTGGTTTCGACCCGCATGTGCGCTGCCGACCTGCCCCTGCGCCTTCGCTACGAGGCGCCGGTGGTTCGCGAGTGCCAGCGCAATGCCGGTGGCTCGCGTCAGTTTACGCAGCTGGGCTTTGAGCTCATCGGTGTGGGCGACACTGCGGGCGACGTCGAGATCGTCTCGCTGGTGGCCGAGGCCGTGCGCGAGCTGGCACTTCCCGATGCGCGCATTATCGCAGGTAGCGTGCGTCCGTTTAAGGAGCTGCTCGCGGCGTGCGATGATCGCGAGCTGGCTGCCGAGGCCCTGTGCTGCGTGCACGCCAATGACTTCGTGGGCCTCGATTCTCGCGTGGCGGCAAGCGCCGAGTCCGATGTCGTCAAGGCCGCCATTAGCGAGCTGCCGCGTCTACACGGTGGCTCCGAAGTGCTCGACCGCGTTGATGCGTTGCTGGTTGCCGCCGGTATCGTCGCGCCGCTCACGCGCGAGCTGCGTGCCCTGGTCGAGGGCCTGGCTCCCGAGGACGCCCAGGTACTGTCCTTCGACTTCTCCATCATGAACTCGTTTGATTACTACACGGGCCTGGTCTTTAAGGCCTATGCCGGCGGCTTGCCCAATCCGGTCGGTTCGGGCGGACGCTACGACTCCATCTTTACCGGCGCATTTGGCGACGGCATCGAGGTGCCGGCGGCGGGCTTCGCCTTTTCGCTCGAGCGCCTGGAGGCCGCGCACACCTCGGCCGAGGACGCCGCTTCCGACGGCGATCACGCCGCGGGCCGTGGTGCCGAGGGTCCGCTGCGCATTGCCGTGCCCAAGGGCTCGCTTAAGGCCGATACGCTCGACGTGCTCGAAGCCGCGGGCTTGGATGTCTCGGAGCTGCGCGATCCCGGTCGTCACCTGATTGTGCGCGGTCGCGACACGCGTGCCGGCGAGGGCATGGTCGGCGATATCGAGTTTGTCATCGTGCGCCCCAGCGACGCGCCCGCCTTTGTGGGCTGTGGCGGTGCCGACTGCGGCATCTGCGGATGGGACTCGCTTATCGAGGCCGACCTCAACTTGCTGCAGCTGGTCGACCTGGGCTATGGCCTGTGCACGTTTATCGAGGCGGAGCCCGCGTGGCGCGCTGGCCAGGCCGAGCGCAACTATGCCCGTCGCGGTTCTCTTCGCGTGGCCACCAAGTACCCGCGCATCGCGAGCGCTTGGTATGCCGAACGCGGTGTGAATGTCGACATCGTTTCGCTGCACGGTAACATCGAGCTGGGCCCCATTGTCGGTATGACCGACCGTATCGTGGATATCACCGCTACGGGCGCCACGCTGCGCGACAACGACCTCGTTATTACTGGTCGCATTATGGACTGCACGGCCCGTTTCTTTGTCAATCCGGGCGCCGCTCGCCTGGATCCGCGCGTACGCAATCTGGCAGATCGCCTGACCGCGGCCGTGAAGGACAAGCATTTTGAGCCCGTCGCGGGCTCGGCACAATAGCGCGAGCACGCACGGGCGCCCCAACGTATGGGCTGCGGGCCGTTGGCGCCGCCGCCCGACCTCTCGTTTTTCGAACATAATCTCGACCGATAGGGGATACCGATATGAAGACGATCAAGCTTGCTCCCGGTGAGCGCCTCGTTACCAACCAGCTCAACCGCAAGGGCGTGTTGCCACAAAACATCGTCGACGCCGCCCGCGATATCGTGGCCAACGTACGCGCCAACGGCGATGCCGCGGTGCGCGATTACTGCCAGCGTTTTGACGGCGTTGAGCTGCAGAGCTTCCGTCTGCCGCAAGAGCAGATCGATGCCGCGCTCGAAGGCCTCGATCCCGCTTTTGTCGCGGCGCTCGAGAAGGCCGCGCGTCAGATTCGCGAGTTCCACCAGCGCGAGGTCGAGCAGAGCTGGTTTACCACGCGCCCGGACGGCACGATGCTCGGCGTTAAGGTGACCCCGCTCGCGGCGGCCGGCATCTA
>CAUASQ010000097.1 GCA_958431945.1 uncultured Collinsella sp.
AGGCTGCCGACTTCGAGAAGATTCTCAAGGCCTGCTACTACGACACCGACATCGATTTCTAATCGACTCTTGTTATCGTAACGAGGGGCTCCGCACGTATCTGTACGGAGCCCCTTTCTTTTTTAGAGAATGGGATAAAAATGGCTGCAATTTTCAATAGCCCCAGCAAGTACATCCAGGGCCCGGACGAGCTGGCCAAGCTCGGTTCCTATGTCGAGCCGCTCGGCGCTAAGGCCCTCGTCATCGTGACGCCTTCGGGCAAGAAGCGCGTCGGTGCCAAGATTGAGGGCGGTTTTGCTGAGGCTAAGGCCGAGCTGCTGTTTGAGGACTTTAACGGCGAGTGCTCCAAGGGCGAGGTCGATCGCCTGGTTGCGCTCGCTCGCGACAACGGTTGCGACATCATCGTCGGTGTCGGTGGCGGCAAGATCCTCGACACCGCGAAGGCCGTCGCCTACTACTTGGAGTCCCCGGTTATCATTTGTCCCACCATCGCTTCGACCGACGCACCGTGCTCGGCGCTTTCGGTGCTCTATACCGATGACGGCCAGTTTGATAAATACCTCTTCCTTAAGGCAAACCCCAACATTGTCCTGATGGATACGACGGTTATCGCGGCGAGCCCGGTGCGCCTGACGGTTTCCGGTATGGGCGATGCGCTCGCAACCTACTTTGAGGCACAGGCGACGCATGATGCCGACGGTGGCACTTGCGCCGGCGGCAAGGGCGGCATGGCCGGTCTGGCGCTCGCTAAGCTCTGCTACGAGACGCTTATGGCCGATGGCGTCAAGGCCAAGGTCGCGCTGGAGAAGGGTGCGCTGACACCTGCCGTCGAGCATATCATCGAGGCCAATACGCTGCTTTCGGGCATTGGTTTTGAGAGCTCGGGCCTTGCTGCTGCTCATGCCATCCACAATGGCCTGACGATGCTGCCCGAGTGCCACGGCATGTATCACGGCGAGAAGGTCGCCTTTGGCACCATCGTCCAGCTGGTACTCGAGGATGCCCCGACTGAGAAGCTCGAGGAAGTCTTGGGCTTCTGCATTGAGCTGGGCCTGCCGGTCACGATGAAGGAACTTGGCGTTGCCGAGCTTACGCGCGAGCAGGCCATGATTGTTGCCGAGGCTGCCTGCGCGCCCGAGGACACCATGTGCAACATGCCCTTTGAGGTGACGCCCGAGATGGTCGCAAACGCCATTCTGGGTGCAGACGCACTGGGCCACTACTATCTCATGGATGAGTAAATCAAGCTAAGGAAGGGGCAAAGCCAACAGATGGCTTTGCCCCTTTTTGCTATGGTGCAAAGGGGCAAGGTTACTTTGCACCAATCGTTGTTTGATGAAGGGCGGATTCTCGTATGGCGCTTCCTATGGTTTACGGCGGTCCCGGCCGGTATGTTCAGGGGCCGGGCGAACTGTCGCGTCAAGGCAGGTATTTGTCATGGTTGGGCTGCGCTGCCTATGTCTTGTTTGACCAGGGCACCGAGGATCGGCTGTGCAGGCAGATCGTCGATGGATTTCTGGACGAAGATCTAAGCGAGCCGTTCTTTAAGATTTATGACGGTCCGTGCACGGAAGAGGCCGTTGTCGAAATGGCTAAGGAAGCCCAGGCCGAGTATTGCGACATGGTAGTGGGTATTGGCGGCGGCAAGATGCTCGATATCGCCAAGGCCGTTGCGTTTTATGCCGAGTTGCCGTTGTGCGTATGCCCCACGGCGGCGTCGATGGACGGTCCGTGCAGCGCGATTTCGGTGCTGTATCACGAGGATGGGTCGTTCGACCGCTACCTGATGCTCGAGAAGAATCCAGACTTGGTCGTGGTCGATACCAACGTGGTCGCGGCGGCCCCGCTGCGTATGACGGTCGCTGGTATGGGCGATGCGCTGGCAACGTATTTCGAGGCGCGTTCGTGCGCCGCGGCGCACGGCGCCAACGAGCACGGTGGCGCGCCGGGACACTTGGCCTTGGTTGCGGCTCGTGCCTGCTATGACACACTCATGGAGTGCGGCGTCGCTGCCAAGCGCGATCTCAAAAAGGGCCGTACATCGCCAGCGGTTGAGCGCCTGATCGAGTGCAATATTCTGCTCTCGGGTGTTGGCTTTGAGAGTGGTGGCCTAGCGCTTGCCCATGCCATAGCCAACGGCCTGACGATTCTGCCCGAGTGCAAGGCCATGCATGGTGAGGCCGTGGCATTTGGCCTGGTGGTGCAGCTGCGCCTGGAGCGTGCGCCCGAGCTTAATCAGGTGCTCGAGTTTTGCCAGCGCGTCGGTCTGCCGACGACGCTCGAGGAGCTGGGCCTTGACGAGATTTCCGATGCCGACCTGATGAGCGTTGCAGATGCGGCCTTTAGAAACGAGCGCAACATGGCCAACGAGCAGGCCAAAGTGACCAAACAAAAGCTCGTGCAGCTCATGTGCGAGGCATAGTTTGGCACTTGATTGACCTTGTGCAATCGAGGCGGCGATAGGCCATGGGCTATTTGCCGCAAAGATGCTCCGCGTGTAATTTGCCCGAGGCGTGGGCCGATAGCGTATCATTATCTCTTGCTTGTTTGCACTGCTCAGGGAGGGGCCGCGCATGGCGCAGGAACACGATCTGTTTGATGACATTATCGAGATCAGCAAGGGTTTCGACTTTCTTAAAAACCCGCTTGGCGGCGTGACCGATGCACTCGATCCATCGGCGCCGCAGTGGAATCCTGCCGACTACAAGGAGCGCCCGCGCGGCAACACCATTCTGTGCTTGACCTGCAAAAACGAAAAAAGCGGCTGCACCGCGTGCATGGACGTGTGCCCGGTCAACGCTATCGAGGTCGAGGAAGACGCCATCGAGATCCTCGACTCCTGTCGCAAGTGCGGCCTGTGCGCCGCTGCCTGTCCGACCGAGGCGATCATCTCGCCGCGCCTGGCGCCCAAAAACCTGTATGACGATATCGTCTCTGCTGCCACGAGTCACGAGACCGCCTACGTCACCTGCACGCGCGCCCTCAAGCGCATGCCGCGTGAGAACGAAGTCGTCGTTGCCTGCGTGGGCGATATTACGGCCGAGACCTGGTTCTCGGTACTGGCCGACTATCCCAACGTGAGCGTGTACCTGCCGTTGGGTGTGTGCGATAAATGCCGCAACACCGGCGGTGAGGACATTCTGGGCGAGGCGATTGCGAAGGCCGAAGAGTGGTCTGGCACGGGTATGGGCCTAGAGGTCGACCCCAAGAGCCTCAAGTGCCATAAGCGCCGCGAGTACGAGCGCAAGGAGTACATGGAAAAGATTGCCCGCACCACGGGCCTAACGGTGACCAAGCTCAATCCGGCGACGGCGGCGCTGGCCTCGGTGACGCAGAAGTTGAAGGCTCACCGTCACCAGATCACGCAGCTCGAGCGCACGCTCAACACCATGTGCGGCACCACGACGACCAAGCGTCGCCGTTCGCTCACGCACGGGCGGCAGCTGGTGCTCTCGACGCTGCAGAACCACCCCGAGCTTGCCCAGAATATGCAGGTGAGCACACCGGAATGCGATTTTGACAAGTGCACGTCGTGCGGCGAGTGCGTCAACGTGTGCCCCACGTTTGCCTGCGATTTGGTGGGAAGCGGTCGCTTTGCATTGGAGTCCACGTATTGCCTAGGTTGCGGAGCCTGCGTCAAGGTGTGCCCCGAGCATGCGCTCAAGCTGGTCGAGCACGATGCGTCCAATCTGGTCGTTGTCGACCCCGAGGCCGAGGAAAAGGCCGCTCAGAAGGCCAAGGCCCACGAAGAGGCCCAGAAGGCCAAGGCCGAGGCAAAGGCCAAGCTTGACAAGATGCTCGATCAGGTGGAGAAGCTCGCGGACTAGTCAGCGAGCTCTATCTCTGCTTCATTTGCGCCGCCGTGGTGTCCGGATTCGCCCGGATGCTGCGGCGGCGCTATACTTATACTGTTTGAAGTACTGTACCAAAAGGAGCTGTCGTGTCCCTTTCCATCGGTATCGTGGGCCTGCCCAACGTGGGCAAGTCGACGCTGTTCACCGCGCTTACCAAAAAGACCGGCCTTGCCGCCAACTACCCGTTTGCCACGATCGACCCCAACGTGGGTATCGTCGATGTGCCCGATAGCCGCCTGCAAAAGCTCGCCGACATCGTTAACCCCGGCCGCATTGTGCCGGCGACGGTCGAGTTCGTCGACATCGCTGGCCTGGTGAAGGGTGCCAACGAAGGCGAGGGCCTGGGCAACCAGTTCTTGGCAAACATCCGCGAGACCGACGCCATCTGCGAGGTCGTGCGCTACTTTAAGGACCCCAACGTCATGCGTGAGGTGGGCCGCACGGGCGAGTTTGTCGATCCCGCCGGCGATGCCGACACCATCATGACCGAGCTCATCCTGGCCGACATGGGCACGCTCGAGAAGCAGCTGCCCAAGCTCGAGAAGGAGGCCAAGCGCGACAAAGAGCTCATGCCCAAGTTCGAGGTGGCCAAGCGCCTGCTCGCTTGGCTCAACGAGGGCAAGCGAGCCGCGTCCATGGAGATGACCGACGAGGAGCGTGCCGCCGCCAAGGGCCTGTTCCTGCTCACTATGAAGCCCATTCTGTACGTGGCCAACGTGGACGAGGATATGCTCAACGAGGACCTGGCGCCCATCGATGGCGTCAAGCCGTTGCCCATCTGCGCCAAGATTGAGGCCGAGCTTTCCGAGCTCGATCCCGAGGACGCCGCCGACTACCTGGAGAGCTTGGGCCTGGAGCAGCCCGGTCTGGACGTGCTCGCGCAGGCGGCCTATAAGCTGCTCGGTCTGCAGTCGTTCTTTACGGCCGGCGAGATGGAGGTCAAGGCCTGGACGGTTCGTCAGGGCGCGACCGCCCCGCAGGCCGCCGGCGTCATCCACACCGATTTTGAGCGCGGCTTTATTAAGGCCGAGGTCATTGGCTATGATGACTACATCGAGCTCGGCGGTGAGCAGGGCGCCAAGGCCGCCGGCAAACTGCGTATTGAGGGCAAGGACTATGTCATGGCCGATGGCGACGTCGTGCACTTCCGCTTTAACGTGTAAGGGCGACGCATATGTTTAAATACGGCAAAAAAGCTGGCTACATGGGTATTGCGCTGCTCGTACTTGCGGTGATTCCGCTGGTGGTCGCAGCGTGCGTTATCCCCAACATTGGTCCCGAGGTGGCAACGAAGTTTAACGCCGCCGGCGAGGTGACGCGCTGGGGCAAGAGCTACGAGTTGCTGGCGCTGCCGGTGCTCAACCTGCTGCTGAGCGTGGCGACATACTTTACGGCGGGACGTCAAGCTAAAAACAATGATGACTCCGCCGCCATGGCGCGCATCGTGTGCGAACGCTACCTGCGCAACGGTTGCATCACGGGTGTGTTCCTCAACGTGATCAACGTTTACTTTATGTACTCGGCGATTACCGGAACGGGCTTTGGCTTTGGTTTCTAGCTTGTCCTTTTAGGCAACGAGCCTGCACGCATATTCAATGGCTGCTGCGAGGCCGCCGCTCGATCGTGGTTTAAAGACCATGTCGGCGGCGGCCTCGTTTTCGTATCCGGCGCCGCGAAGGGCGAGTGCGATACCGGCTTCCAGGAGAAGGGGCAGACCGCGTTGGCTGGTTGCGATCACGGCAGCCTGATTGAGCGAGCAGCTGTGCACCTGGCATTGGATAGCAAGTTCACCTTGCGCCGGGCAAGGGACCAGAACGGCGGCGACGCGACTTGATAGCAATGCAAATGCTGTGCGCTCATCGGGCGAAAGGCATTCTGATTCAACGACGACGAGCTTGGGCGGCGCGCTGTTTGTGCGAGGCGTGGCTCGGTACATGCGGACCGAAGAACCCGACATAGAAAACTCCTGTGTATTCGGCAAAACGTAAACTATAGTTTACGTTTATGTTCGGCTCCATTTCAAACTCGGCTGCATGGACGAACGTGCGAAACAGATTCTTGGTAGGCGGGTCGAAGAGACACGCAGAGACCTTGGTATCTCCAAGGTTGATTTTTGTGTGGCGACAGGAATCAGCCGACCCTACCTCGACCGAATCGAAGATGGGACGGCAAATTTCACGCTCA
>CAUASQ010000098.1 GCA_958431945.1 uncultured Collinsella sp.
GCCGCCGACTACTGGCCGGTCCCGACCTACGACGACATCCTGTTCTACGTGTAGAGCGTAACTGACATATCGTTACGGTATTGAGCCGGGGTCCGCATCATGCGGGCCCCGGTTTTTGTTTGCGAAGGACGCTTTGAAGCCCGTTTTGCACCTGATTCGCCCACGCAATAAGGGGGCGTGGACAAAAAACGTCAAATATGAGTACTGTCACAAGTCCTGTAGCATTATTTTTTTGCAAAATATGCAGTGTTACACAACATATGTTCAAGTACTTAGCTGATAAACGCCTGCAATTCTTTCGCCGTAGGACCCCTGGCGTCTAAATCGCCTTCTGATGGCATGAAATCGCTGTTACTAAATTGGTGACAGTACTCATATTTGCTATTTTTTGCCCACAGGCCTTGCGATGATGCCGGGATTCGCACCCTGTCGGGTTCGAATCCCGGCACATGGGTAGCAAAAAGCCCGCTACCGCGAGGGTAACGGGCTCTTAAATTCAAATGGTGCCCCCAGCGGGATGTCCGCGTGCGGCTGGCGCCGCCCGCTTCCGCTGCGTCGCTTCGCTCCTTGCGTGCTGCGCTGGAAAACGCTTGCGCGTTTCCTCAGCTCCGCACCCTGTCGGGTTCGAATCCCGACATATCGGTAGCAAAAAGCCCGCTACCGAATTGGTAACGGGCTTCACATCTCAAATGGTGCACCGTTTGCGCATCTCCTCGAACCGAGGTGTGCGCAGTCGGCACGATCATCTTCGTTAGGATACCACGAGCGGCCTAGGAAACAACCAGGCGCATGCCGGGATAGATCAGATTCGGGTTTGAGATGCCGTTCTTGGCGGCGAGATCCTGATAGGTCGTGCCGTACTTTGAGGCGATTCCAGAAAGGGTGTCGCCGCTCTGCACCACGTACACCTGCTCGGTCTCGGCCTGGCCGTTGATTACCGCCATAACCTCGTCGTAGCGCGGCCCCAAAACAGCCTTGCGGCGGCTGCCGTTGCCGTAATCGCCCGCCCATGTCTCCTTTGCCAGATCCTCGGCGGATGCCGTGAGGATGTGATTCACGAGCGACTGCACCTCCTGGTAGCGGTCGCCCAGCGCGTGCTTGCGGTCGTCGCCGTCTCCGAGCTCGCCAGCGAGCACTTTCGCCGCGAGGTCTGCCGTTGGCGTCTCGTCGATGCCGTGGATAAGCGAGTCGGGATTGCCGTTGGAGCCGCCAGCCATAGCCTCCCACTCCGCGCGGGAGATATAGCACTTGTTGATGTCGAGGTTGCCCGCCCAGCCGTCCAAGCGCCCGCATGAGGAGTACTGGCGGATGGCGCAGTCGTATGCGCCCTCGTTCCAAGGTACGTCCTGGTAGCCCGTGGCGTTCATGTCGGCGTACTGCGCCACCCACGTCTTGGCGTCGGTGAGGTTCCACGGGAAGACGCTCTTGCTGGCGTAGATGCCGATGCGATCCACGCTCACGCCAAGAAGCTCGGCCAGGCGCTCGGCCATGGCCTTGAGGTAGGACGTGTCGCCCCATGCCTTGTTGCCCTGATCCCCCCAGTCGATGAAGAACGCGGCCTTGCCGACGTAGCCCTTGCAGTGCTCGTAGAAGTACTCGGCCTCCGCCTCGGCATCGCCGCCGTTGACGTAGTGGTACACGCCCACGAGCTTGCCAAGGCCGATCGCCAGCTGAATCTGGCGGTCACAGTCTGGCGACACGTAGCGCGTGCCCTCGGTAGCCTTGCAGATAACGAAGTCGAACGGGACAGCCGCGAGGTTGATGCCGTTCTGCCAATTGCTGATGTCTATTCCGTTCATTCTATTCAGCGCTCCCTATCGCTATGAAATAAGCCCAATCAACTTGTTCGTACTGCTCGCGGCTCAGCCGCACCACGCCCTCGTAGGGGTCGTGGAAGGTCGCCGCCTCGCCGTCCCATCCGCAAAGCAGGACGATGTGCCCGCCGTAGTTCTTGCCGCCTTCGCGGAGCTGGCCAGTTAGGCTGCAAAACACCATCCAGCCGCCAGCCGCCTCGTCCAAGGCGTCATCGGCGTTGTCGTGGATAGGCGTGTAGCCCAAAGCCTGGTCGTTCGCGTTCATCCAACGGCAGAACTTTTCCATGTCGTTCACGCCGTCCGTGAGGCACGATTCGCCAACGAAGCCCAGCATCTGCGCCGGCGTGCATGCCTGTCCGTAGAGCCATTCCCACGCCATGGCCGCGCACGTGAGGCCGCAGCCGGCAGCAGCCAGGTCTTCGCCCGCATACGAAAGCCCGCCCCAGCGCTCGTCTGCTTGGAGGTAGACGGGCACCTCGGCGGGCTTGTCGAGCGGCTTGTCGTAGATGACGGGCAAAGGCTCTTCCTTCGGCACCTTCGGCACGTTAGAGGCTATAAGCGCCACGTCGGCGAAGGCGGCGAGCAAAGCAAGCAGCGAGATGGCGGCGGCGATGCGCACGAGGCGCTTGCCGCCCATTCCTAGTCGTCCTTCTTCGGAGTGCCCATGGCAAGCAGCGCGTCGAGCCACTTGTCTGTCACGCCGACCGCCTTGAAGGCTGCATATGCCACCTGCACGCCGCCTACCGCGGCGAAGATGGACGTAACCCACGCCGTGGGGTCAGTCGGCATACCCCCGGCCATGGCCGTCAATGCGCCGCACAGCGCCGATACTGCGATGGCCGTCCAGCGGGCGACATTGCCGGTCATCGCCTTCGTCTTGATAGCCTGCACGATATAGGGCACCACGAGGACGGTCAGCACCGTGAGTCCTGCCTGTATATCAGTCATCTTTATCTCCCTGTCTCCTTGTTGTACATGAGGTCGACTCGGTCGTAGATATGGTCGACCTTCTCGGCCATGCCCTGGCTACGCGCCTGGCTGTGGACCAAGTCCGCGTGGAGGACGTCATTTGACGCGACAACCGACTCCATGAGCGTTTTCATTCCTTCAATCAGGGTGTTGCTGCGCTCCATCTGGGCGGCGATGCGCCCCTCCATTTGGGACCGCTCGCGGTCGCGCTGCGCCCTCTCGTCGACTTCGGCCTGCTTGCGCTCCTCGCGCTTCAGGTCGAGCTCGCCCTTCCGCTGGTTTTGGCGTTTGTACTCCTCAAGAAATTGTCTCCCGAAGTAGAACGCAACGAGCGTCAGGAGCACGCCGCCAAGCCAAGCCGGTCCGTAAGGCGCAAAAAGCTTGAGCACTTCCATCCTGGGCGCCCTCCTTCCGCCTATTCGGCCGTGTACTCCTCGCCGGTGATTTCCTTGTACTCGTCGGCGGTGATCCATTTGCACTCGACAGCCTTGTAGACGCGCGCCTTGCTCCAAAGGTCTTTGTCGTAGTACTTCTTGACCTTCGCGAAGTGCTTGGAATGCTCAACGGTTTTCTTCGTAGCCATTACTGGTCACCTCCCACGGTCATGAGCAGGTAGTCGATGTTCGCCGTGTTGGTCTCGGTCTGCGTCGGCTGGGACGCCTGCTCGCGCATCTGTTCGAGCAGCGCCGGGAGGTCGGGCACCTCGTCGTTGGCGTAGGCGGCGAGCGCGGAGGTGTAGGCGAGCTTTCGCGCCTTCCGCTCCACGTGCTCGTCATCGTCGATAACGCCCGCGTCGTGCGCCGCGTCGGGGTCGCCGATCTGCGACAGCAGGTCGCGCAGGGCGTTGACCTCGGCCAGGGTGCCGTCTCGAAGCTCGTCGGGGCGCGGCATGTCTTCCTCAGTGTCCATGCGGACTCCTTCCTTATCGGGGAATGTGCCGCCATCGTATTAGCGCCGTGAGATTGCCTGGCCGTTTGGGCGGGCGCGAAGAAAGAAGGCGCGCCGCAGCACGCCTTCACTGTCTTGGTTATTTCGTTTTCGACCCGTCTAGGCCGCCGTTTTGAGTTGCCGCCCTTCCGCTATGGCGAGGGCGTTCCGCCCGAATCGTCTCTCGGGCTTGGTTGCATTGAGCAACCCCCCCCCGCGAGATTTTCGAACAGGCTGCGGTACAGCGCGTCCATGGCCAGCACGCTGCGGTGCGCGTCCAAGTGAGCCATGCCGCCGCGCCAGCTCTGGTAGCTCTGCTCCACCTGCTCGGGCGTCATGACCCCCTCGGCGACCATGCGGGCCATCTTCTTGAGCTTGCGGCGCTCCCGCGTTATGGAGTCTCGGCACGGCTTCACGACTATGCGGCCCGTCTCCGTGTAGAAGATACGCTTCTTCAGCCACGTGAAGCCGCGCGTCAGCTTCACCACGCGGGTCTTGCGCGGGTTCAGCTCTATGCCCAGCTCGGCGCACTTGCGCCCTATCAGCAGCAGGCATACCTGCAGGTACTCCTTGCTCTCGTGTATGAGGTAGAAGTCGTCCATGTACCGCCCGTACGCCTCGGGGCGCAGCATCTCGGTCACGTAGTGGTCGATGCGGTTGGGGTGTGCCACCGCGCATATCTGGTTCGGCTCGCTGCCCAGCCCCAGGCCCACCTCGCCCTGCGCGTCTATCAGGCGGTGCTCAAGGGCGACCACGCGTGGGTCGAGCAGCGCGTCGGCCACCTGCCGCTTGACCGGCTCGTGGGCAATGCGCGCGAAGTAGTCGGAGAAGTCGCCGAGCAGTATGTAGCCATCGCCGCCGTGCCTCCTCCAGTTTTCGGCCAGGTGGCGCTTGAGCAGCTTAAGGGCGTAGTCGGTGCCGCGCCCCTTGATGTTGGCAGAGTTGGCGGTCACGAGCGTGGGGACGATGGCGGGCACGAGCGCGTTCTGGGACAGCGACTTCTGTACTACGCGCTCGGGGAAGTGCACTGCACTGATGTGGCGCAGCTTGCCGCGCTCCCACAGGTCGAAGCGGATGAAACCCCGGCATATGTCGCGGCCCTCCAAAAGGTCTTGGCGCGATTTCACGGCGTTTCGCAGGTAGTCCTTCATGTACCGCTGCGTCGAGGCCTTCCACATGACGCCACGCGCGGCCTGCTTGGAAGCCTTGCACAGGCTGTTGAGGTCGGCCACCGTCTCAAGGGTGCACGCCTTGACGCGCTCGGCCTTGGCCCTGGCGCGCTTCTCCTCGCGGCGCTTCCGGCGTGCGGCCCGCCTTTGCTCCGAGTTCATAGAAGGCACCCCGCACGGCTTGCAATGTGGCTCTGACAGCCGCTTGAGGTATGGCCATGAAACGCGGCGAAGCCACGGAGCGCCGCGCCATGCAAGCAGCGTCCGGCCACCCTCGCGGGGTGCGTATTTACGGGCTCGCGCCCGATGGTCGCGCCTTCCTTCCTCTCCGCGCTCTGCTTTCGGCCCGCTGGCCTACTCGGTCTGGCAGTAAGGGAATCCGGGGCGGGGGCGAACCCAGGTGTTCGTCGCCGAATTGTAGTTGGCATTGCCGTTGTTGTTGACGTAGCACACGTTGGACGAGGAGCCACCCATGACGGAACGCAGCCACCAATTGTACCGATATACAAGGCGGGACCGCCGCCCATTATAACGAACGCAGGCGCTCTAGCTCGGCCTCGGCCTCGGCTATGCGCTCGTCGGTCGTCTTCTTGCCGGTGACGCGTACGTTCTTGCGCGCGCCCTTGAGCAGTTTGATCTCCTCCTCGACCATGCCCGCCAGCGCCTCGAAGCGGTTGGCGTTCACGGGCAGGCCGATGTCCATGAGGCACTGCATGTCGAGCATCAGCTGCTCGCAGTCGGCTATCGCCAGCGTCAGGTAACGCTTGCGCTCAAGTGCGTTGAACGAACTGTTGGGGTAGAAGCAGTCGGCGCGGTTGACGTTGTATACGATGCTGCGCGCGGTCTCCACCGTGGGGACTGCGTTCAGCAGCCTGTAGGCTTTCGGCACGACCGACGAGGAGGCCATGAGCTTGTTGACCTCCACGCGGATGGCGATGGCCTGCGTGAAGAACTTGTACTCGGACACCTCGCGGTTTCGCTGGTAGACGCCGCTCATGGCACCTCCCGGAAATAGTGGCGAAAAAAACGGCCCGCTGCGCGGGCAGGGATGCGACCGCGCAAGGCGGTCGCATCGAAAGAGAAGTATAGAGCACTCGGCTGGCTAGCCGACGAGGAAGCCGGGGCGGGGGCGAACCCAGGTGT
>CAUASQ010000099.1 GCA_958431945.1 uncultured Collinsella sp.
CTGGGAGGGACGAGGGCTTAGTTCCCCAATCTTTCCGCAGGGGGCAAAAAGCCTCGCCGCACGAAGTGCGCAGCGAGGCTTTTTGCATGCCCGAGGACGATTGGGGAACTAAGCCCTCGTCCCTCCCCGGGATATGTAGCGAGTCGAAGTACCCTTGCTGTTACTCTGCTTTGCCCACAGAGTTGAGGTTGGTCATGCGGATCTTAACCAGCTCGGTGATCTCGCGCATGCCTTCCTTGGCCGGCTTCTTGGGGTCGAAGCAGGCGGGGTTCTCGGCCATGTAGGCCATGAAGCCCTTGGTGTAGGCCTGACGCAGCTCGGTGGCGTAGTTAACCTTGCAGATGCCGTTCTTCACAGCCTCGGCAACCTGCTCATCGGGCACACCGGAGGTGCCGTGCAGAACCAGCGGCACGTCGACGGCGTCGCGAATGGCCTTGACCACGGACTGCTCGATGTGCGGATCGCTCGTGTACACACCGTGGCTGGTGCCAACGCCAATTGCAAGGGAGGTGCAGCCGGTACGCTCGACGAACTCCTTGGCCTCGGCCGGATCGGTGTAGGGGCTCTCGCCCTCAACCGCAGGACCGTCGTCCTCCTTGCCGCCAACCTTACCGAGCTCGGCCTCGACGGGCACGCCCATGGCGCGGCCAGCGTCAGCGACGGACTTGGTCAGGGCGATGTTGTCCTCGAAAGACTCGTGCGAACCGTCGATCATGACAGAGGTGTAGCCAGTGCGGAAAGCCTGCATGCAGCGGTCATAGCAATCGCCGTGATCGAGGTGCAGAGCAACGGGCACGGAAGCGCGCTCGGCGGCAGCCTTGACCATGCCGTAGAAGTAGTCCAGACCAGCGGTCTTGATGGTGCCCGGGGTGGTCTGCATGATGACGGGGGACTTGGTCTCCTCGGCAGCGGCCAGAACGGCCATAACAAACTCGAGGTTCTCGACGTTGAACGCGCCGACGGCGTAGTGACCGGCCTGAGCGTCCTTGAGCATCTTTTCGGTGGTAACAAGTGCCATGAGCGTTTGCTCCTCTCCCTCGCCCGCATCTGGACATCGGGCGTAGTTGTTCACAAGGCGTTTTACCTTGCGTTTTACTGCGCTCATTGTATGAAATTCAGCGTCTTTGCACGTGCGAGATATTGAGCCCATGCAGGTCAATACCGTCGTTTTTGAAAAGTAAACGGAAGGAATTGGAGCCGAGTGGGCGTGTTCGATATTGAATTTTGGGCGTTGAGCGTCTTTCTTTTATAGAAAAGATAAGTAATCGAAAGGTGTTTTCTTACTCAAAAAGAAACTGAACGAAAATAGAGTCAACACAATTCCTGCAAATTTAGCCGAGAATGGAACAGACATGACCCAAGCTACCAACCGTGCTTTTGCCGACGAACGCCGCGCCGCCATCATGGAAATGCTCGAGCACAACGCCTCGGTGCAGGTAGCAGAAATCGCCCAGACCTTTGGCGTGTCCTCCGTTACCGCCCGTGCTGACCTAGACGCGCTCGCCGAAGCAGGCAAGCTGCGCCGCACGCATGGCGGCGCCGTATCGCTCCACAAACGCCTAACCGTCTCCACGCAGGATCGCCGCATCAACGTCAATGTCGCCGCCAAACAGGCCATCGCGCAAAGCGCCATCGAGTTCGTCAATGACGGCGACACCCTGCTCGTCGACTCAGGCACCACGGCGCTCGAGTTCGTCCGGCTCCTCGATCAGCGCGACGGCATCACCGTTATCACGGCCGACATTACCATCGCCGATTACATCGACGAAAGCATGCCCTCGGTCGATGTCGTCATGCTGGGCGGGGCGCTGCGCAAAGGTCATCGCTATCTGTACGGCCCGCTCACTATGCAAGCGCTCCAAATGGTCCACGCCGATCTTGCCGTCATGTGCCCTGGAGCTTTTGTTCCCGGCTGCGGCTTTACGACCGACTTTCCGCAGATGGCCGAGACCAAAGCGGCTATGGTCGGTGCCGCCCGTCAAAGCGTCGCCCTTATGGACGCCAGCAAGGTTAACGGACGCGGCATGTACCGCTTTGCCGAGCTGACCGATGTCGACACCATCGTGATGGACCGTGATCCCGATGGCGCCGTCGCCACCTCAATCGCCGAGACCGTCGACGACGCCCGCCCAAATCTCGTCATCGCCGGCGCTTAAACAAAAACCACCACAAAGGTGCCTGTCCCCTTTGTGGTGGTTTTGCTCGTTAAAAGCGAAATATCGCTACTTGGACAGCTCGTCGGCGAGGGCCTCGATCTGAGCGCGCGAGGCTTCGTTGAGCGAGCCCAGCACAGTCACCTTGTTCTGCGTCAGGGTGATGTCCTTCATACCCTCGAGCTCCTTGGTCATAATCTTGGCCGCTGCAGGCGCCCAGGAACCGGCCTCGACGAGTGCCACCGTACGGTTCTGATAGGCGTGCTCGGCAAGCGTGTGGATAAAGGTGCTCATGAACGGGAAGATCTCGCCCTGATAGGTGATGGAGGCGAGCACCAGACGGTCATAGCGGAACGCATCCTCAACGGCCTCGGCCATATCATCGCGAGCCAGGTCAAAGACGGAGACCTTCTGGCCGCGGGCCTCGAGAGCAGATGCGAGCTCCTCGACGGCAGCTTTCAGGTGCCCATACACGCTCGCATAGGCAATCGTGATGCCCTCGTCTTCGGGCTGATAGCTCGACCAGGTGTTATAGGTGTCGAGGTAGTAGCCCAGGTTCTCGGTCAGCACGGGGCCGTGGAGCGGGCAGATAATCTGAATGTCCAGATCGGTGGCCTTCTTGAGCACGGCCTGCACGAACTTGCCGAACTTACCGACGATGCCAAAGTAGTAGCGGCGAGCCTCACAAGCCCAACCCTCGGGATCCTCGATGTCGTTGGCGCCAAACTTGCCAAAGCCGTCGGCACTAAAGAGCACCTTGTCGGTAGACTCGTAGGAGAAAATCACCTCGGGCCAGTGAACGTTGGGGGCGCCGATAAAGGTCAGGCTGTGGCCGCCCAGGTCGAGCACATCGCCCTCTTTGACGACCATCTTGCGCTCGGGGTAGTCGGTACCAAAGTAGTTGACCATCATGCGGAAGGCGCCCATGCTGGCCACAATCTGTGCCTGGGGATAGCGCTCCATA
This sequence comes from uncultured Collinsella sp., assembly GCA_958431945.1. GTDB lineage: Bacteria > Actinomycetota > Coriobacteriia > Coriobacteriales > Coriobacteriaceae > Collinsella. The sequence goes on from CAUASQ010000099.1 coordinate 3,118, forward strand.
AAGGCGGCGATACCGGCGGAGTGATCGGGCTCCATGTGATGGACGACCAGGTAGTCGGGCGTACGGCCGTCGAGCGCGGCCTCGAGGTTGCCGAGCCATTCGTCGACAAAGCCAGCGTCAACCGAATCGGCGACAGCGATTTTATCGCCCAAGATAACGTAGCTGTTGTATGCCATACCGTTCTCGGACACATCGTACTGGCCCTCGAACAGGTCAATGTCGTGATCGTCGACACCGATGTAGCGGATATCTTTGGTGATCTCCATCAGGCAAAGCCTCCTAGATAGACAAAAGAACCCGTCTATCATAACACTCGTCTTCATAGCCACGGCTATCCGTCAGCATCCTTACCGATTGTAATTGAGGCGGAATATACCGCCGTTTACCTGCACAAATTATGCGCGCGGTATCGCCGTGCTATGTCGAATGATGAGTTGGCCGGGAATACGAATGGCAACGGTTTTACCCGCCGTACCCGCCTCGGGAACCGCATGCTCAAACACCTCGCGTCCGCGCTGATGTAGATCGAATCGCACGGTCGTGAGCTCGTTGTGTGCGACAAAATCATCGAGCGAATCGTCGACGCCCACCACGCTTACGTCCTCGGGCACGCGCAGACCGCTATCGCGCAGCGCGGCAATCGCGCCATTTGCCATCTGGTCGTTTGCCGCGTAAATCGCCGTCATGGTGCGGTCGTGCTCGGCCAGATATCTGCCGGCCTCGTAACCGCTGTTGGCAGACCAGTCTCCCTCGAGCGGCGCCTGCGGCTGAATGTGTTTACGCTCGAGTGCATCCTGCCAGCCAGCGCGACGAAATTGCTCGTCGACCGAGAACGACGGGCCGCCAATATAGCGAATCTGCTCGTGCCCCAGCTCAAACAGGTGATCCATAAGCAAGAGCGAGCAGCCGTAATGGTCGGAATCGACCGTGGTCACCCGCGGGTGCGCATACATGGTAACGATGACCGTGCCAATGCCCGGCAGTGGATCAAACGTCTCAAAATCGGGCGCCATGCGGCTCATGCCGATGATGATGCCGTCCACCGGCAATGCGGCCATACGACGCGTGGCCTCGGCAAGCGAGAATTCCTCGGTCTTGGACATCTCGACCAGCGTGATGGCGCAATTATGCTCGCGAGCAGCGCTGGCGATGCCATCGATCATTGAGAGGTTGCCAAACTTGGTGACATCGTTGACGCACAGGCCGACCGAATGGTAACGGCCGTCGCGCAGCGAGCGACCAGCATAACTCGGACGAAAGCCGAGCTCTTGCATAGCGGCCTGCACGCGCTGGCGCGTCTGCTCGTTAACGTTGGGCAAGCCGTTGGCGACGCGCGAAACCGTCTGCTGCGAAACGCCAGCAGCGCGGGCGACGTCGGCCATGGAGACCGGACGCGTACCTGTATCGTTGGACGGGCGCCTTGCCACAGGATCACCTTCACCCTTGCGAGATCTGAATAGCGTGAATGCCGGCCCGGGCAGAAATACATCCCGCGCCGAGGCCCGCTATCGTCGGACGCATGTTAACGTACTCTACTTTTTCTATCTGCATCTCTTCTGCTTTATAAGTCCATACGGCAGTACCGTTCACGGCTGTATTTCTACCGATTACCAGATTCTCAAAAAGTGACAAGCGATGTGTTATGATTACGTTAACATAGCCCGTAACGTGCGGTATCGTGAACACTTGGTTCATGCCGCTTCAAGTTGTTAACGTACTCATAACGACGCAAAACCCACCCGTGCGCGCCAAGGAAAGGACCCCCATGACCACTCCCGACGAAAAGACACTCCCCACGCTCACCAAGCTATTCGAGGAGGAGTTTGGCCCCATCGGCGACCGCCAGGTGCTCTACGTGCACGCGCCCGGCCGTTCCGAGATCAGCGGCAACCACACCGACCACGAGGGTGGCCACGTTATCGCCGGTTCGCTCGATGTCGCCGTCGACGGCATCGCCGTGGCAACCGATTCCAACAAGGTTCGCGTAGCCGACGAGGGCTATCCCACGTTTGAAATCGCGCTCGACACGCTAGACGTTCAGGAGTCCGAGAAGGGCACGTCCGCAAGCCTCGTCCGCGGCATGGCCCACGAGATTGCAGCCCTTGGCGTTGAGCCCCACGGCTTCGACTTTGCCTTTACCTGCTCCGTCCCCTCGGGCGGCGGTCTTTCCAGCTCTGCCGCCGTCGAGGCCGCGTACGGTCGCGCCATGGAAACCCTCTGGGGCGCACCCGCCATCGAGCCCGTCGCGCTCGCGCAGATGAGCCAGCGCACCGAGAACAACTATTACGGCAAGCCCTGCGGTCTGATGGACCAGGCCGCCGTGTGCCTGGGCGGCCTTGCCTACATGGACTTTGAGGACCAGGCTCAGCCTAAAACCCAGAAGCTCGAGCTCAACTTTGAGGATCACGGTTATGCGCTCGTGCTCGTTAAGGTTGGCGCCGACCATGTGGCAGCTACCGACGACTACGCCGCCGTTCCGCGCGAGATGCAGGACGTTGCCGCCGAGTTTGGCAAGGCACGCCTGTGCGAGGTAAACGTTGCCGACTTTGACGCCAAGCTCCCCGAGCTGCGCGCCAAGCTGGGCGACCGTGCCTGCCTGCGCGCCGTTCACTACTGGTACGAGAACGGCCTGGTCGACAAGCGCTGGGCAGCTCTGAACGCCGGCGACATCGACCAGTTCCTGGTCCTGACGCGCGAGTCCGGCGCCAGCTCTGCCATGTACCTGCAGAATGTTGTTGCCAAGCTGGGTTCCGAGCAGCCTTCCATGTATGCCCTGGCGCTGGCCGAGCACGTGCTCGACGGCCGCGGCGCCGTCCGTATCCACGGTGGCGGCTTTGGTGGCACCATCCAGGCCTTCGTGCCGCTCGACCTGGTC
>CAUASQ010000100.1 GCA_958431945.1 uncultured Collinsella sp.
CCGGGAGGACGTTACATTTAGAAAGATGGGCCGACCGCCGTCAGCGATGGGAGCTACTCCCCCAACACGGCCTTTTTGGCGGCTGCAGCCATGTTGTCCAGATCTTCCTTGGTGGGATGGTCCTTCGCGGCAATCCAGTTGTCGAGCAGCATCTTAAATCGGGCGTTGTCGGGATCTTGCTCGAGCATGGCCTCGTAGCGCTGTTTGACCGCAGGGCCCATCTTACCCTGACACATCGCCCAGCCCGCAAGCTCGGCATCCACGGCCAGATTGGAAGTTACGCGGTCGATAATCTGCTGGTAATAGCTCTGGTCGGCCCCAAAGCCGCAGGTGCCAAACAGGAACACGCGCTTGCCGTGCAAGGCAGAGAGCAACGCCGTGACCGAAGGCGTGCACGCGCCCTTGTCGCACCAAAAACCGACGAGCACCATGTCGGCCGCGCAGGCCCCCTGCGCCTCGAGCGCAACCTGATCTGCATCCGCATCGTCGCTCAACGCCGCGGCATGGACAAACTCAACGCCCGCAGCCTGCAGAGCGCGCTTGATCGCACCCGAAACCATTCTGGTATTACCGCTCTTGCTGTTAACCACCAAAGAGCACGTCATAGTCACGTTGCCTCGTTTCCCCCAAAACTAAAGCCACTAATGCAATTTATTAGATGAATATCTTAGTACTAACGTGACAGATGTAAACCACCGTCTGTCGATTGATTAATTTGCCCCACGGGCTTGCTCACTGGGCGAATTGGCTGCGGTAGAGTTCGGCGTAGAAGCCACCTGCCGCTAGCAGCTCGTCGTGCGTGCCGCGCTCGATAATCTCGCCGTCGCGCATCACCAGAATGCAGTCGGCGTTGCGGATGGTGCTCAGGCGGTGCGCCACGACAAAGCTTGTGCGACCTGCCATGAGCTCGTCGAATGCCGCCTGCACCTGCAGCTCGGTACGCGTATCGATGCTCGACGTTGCCTCGTCCAGCAGCAAAATCGCCGGGTCGGTGAGCATGACGCGCGCGATGCACAGCAGCTGTTTTTGACCCTGGCTAAACGTGCCGCCGTCCTCGCCAATCACCGTGTCGTAGCCTTTCGGCAGCTGCACGATAAACTTGTGCGCATGCGCGCGTTTGGCCGCCTCGATAACCTGTTCGCGTGTGGCATCGGGACAACCGTAAGCGATGTTTTCCGCCACCGTGCCCTCAAACAGCCAAGTGTCCTGCAGTACCATGCCAAAGGCACGGCGCAGGCTTGCGCGCGTGTAGTCACGCGAGGAACGGCCATCGACCGCGATGCGACCGGCATCGATATCGTAAAAACGCAGCAGCAAATTGATGAGCGTTGTCTTGCCACAGCCCGTGGGGCCGACGAGGGCAAAGCGCGTGCCGGGCTTGGCATCGATGCAGATATCCTGCAGCAGTTTGCGGTCGGGCACGTAGCTAAAGTCCACATGCTCAAAGGCAACCTCGCCCTTCGGGGCGGCGAGCTCAATGGCATCCACAGCGTCGGGCTCCTGCTCGCGCGCATCGAGCAGCGCAAACATGCGGCGCGCCGAGGCGTACGCGGTCTGGATCTGCGTGATGACGTTGGTGACCTCGTTGAACGGCTTGGTGTACTGGTTGGCATAGGACAGGAAAATCTGCACGCCGCCCACCGTAAGCGCCGCCGGCACACCCGTGATCACGCCCACGCAGCCGATCACGGCGACCACGGCGAAGATGATGTTGTTGATAAAACGCGTGCCGGGGTTGGAGAGCGAACCCATAAACTGCGCGCGCTCACCTGCCGTATAGAGCTCGGCGTTGAGGGCGTCGAAGCGCGCTTGGGCGTTCGGGCCGTAGGCAAACGCATCCACCAGCTTTTGCTCGCCCACATACTCCTCGATATGACCGCCCAGTTGACCCTGAATACGCTGCTGTGCCGTAAAGCTCTTGTTGGAAAGCTTGGCGATGGCGCCGGCTGCAAAAATGGAAAGCGGCGTGACGAGCACCACCACAAGCGTCATGGTCAGGTTGATGGAAAGCATAAACGCGAGCGTGCCCACGATGGTGATGACGCCGGTAAAGAGCTGGGTAAAGCCCTGCAGCAGACCATCGCCCACCTGGTCGACGTCGTTGACTACGCGGCTCATAAGGTCACCGTGGGCATGGCTGTCGATAAAGCTGAGCGGCATACGGCTGAGCTTGTCGCTCGCCTCCACGCGCATGTCGCGCACCGTTTCGTAGGACAGGCGGTTGACGCAGTAGCCCTGCAGCCATTGAAAGGCCGCAGCACCCATCACGACAATCGCGAGTTTGGTAACGAGCGGCAGCAGCGCATCGAAGTCCACCTGCCCGGTGGCGACGATCAGGTCGATGCCCTCACCAATGAGGATGGGCGTGTAGAGCTGCAGAATCACCGAGATGGCGGCGCTCACAAACGACGCCGTAAACGAAATACGGTGCGGGCGAACATAGCCCAGCAGGCGGCGCGTCACCGCGCCCACGGGATAGCGCTCGGGATCACCGGGTTGGCGCGGGCCGTCGCCCAGGTCGTTGAGCTTGTCGTTACCGGACACATTGGCCGTCATCGTGGCGACCGAACCGGAAGAAGTATACGGATTCATCTAGCAGCCCTCCTTTGCGCAGACGGATGCGGGGACGGTTGGGGCAGACGCGGGCGCCGCACTCCCCTGCTGGCCCTCGAGCTCCTCGCGGCGAAGCTGCGACTGGCAGATCTCTCGGTAGAGCTGGCAGCTTGCATACAGCTCGTCATGCGTGCCCAGGCCCGCAACCGAGCCGTGGTCGAGTACGCAGATCATGTCGGCATCGCGCACGGTCGAGACGCGCTGGCTCACGATGACGGTCGTGAGCGGCAGCCCGCCCTCGGCGGCACCGCGCACGCTGCGCTCGCGAATGGCATGGCGAAGCGCCGCGTCGGTCTTAAAGTCGAGCGCCGAGGCAGAATCGTCCATGATCAATATCCGAGGCGAACCCACCAAGGCGCGCGCGATGGTCAGGCGCTGGCGCTGGCCACCGCTAAAGTTCTTGCCGCCCGCCTCGACCGGGGCATCGAGCCCCTGCGGTTTGTTGCGCACGAACTCGCTCGCCTGCGCCATGTCGAGCGCCGCCCAGAGCTCCTCGTCGGTTGCCGACTCGTCACGCCAGGTCAGGTTGCTGCGGATCGTGCCGCTCACCAGCGACGCGCGCTGCGGTACGGTCGCGACCACGTGGCGCAGCTGGTCGAGCGGCCAGGTGCGCACGTCGGCACCCATCACGCTCACGCTGCCAGTGCTCGCATCGTAGAGGCGCGGAATAAGCGAAACGAGCGTGGACTTGCCGCTACCCGTGCCGCCGATAATACCGAGCGTCTTGCCCAGCGGGAGCTCCAGCGTCACATCGTTGACAGCATTGGCCGCGCCGGCGCCAAACGAGAAGCTCGCATGGTCAAAGCTCAGCGCAGGAACGGGAGCGACATTGCCCGGCTCGGGCAGTGCGACCGTCTCGTTGTCCTCGTCGGTGATGCTCGGCATGCAATTGAGCACCTCGTTGATGCGCGACGCGCTGGCGCTCGCCTTGGTAAAGACCACAACCAGGTTGGCGACGTACACGATGGAGGTGAGCGTCTGCGTCATGTAGTTCACAAACGCCATGACCTGGCCCTGCGTGAGCTCGCCCACGTTGACCTGGATACCGCCCACCCACAGGATGGCGCACACGCCCAGGTTCATCACAAGAAACGTGACGGGGTTGAGAATCGACGAGAGCTTGCCCACCGCGATGGCAGTATTGGCCTGGTCGTCGGCTGCCTGGGCAAAGCGCTCGCGCTCATGGTCCTCGCGCACGAAGGCGCGAACCACGCGGGCGCCCGAAAGGCCCTCGCGGCAGATAAGCGCGATGCGATCAAGCTTTGCCTGCAGCTGCTTGTAGTACGGGATACAGCGCGCCATGACAACCCAGAACACCAGGCCAATGGCGGGCGTGCAAATCAAAAAGATGATGCCGAGCTTAAGGTCGATGGCAAGGGCCGCGACCATGGAGCCCGCCGCCAGGAAGGGCCAGCGGATGAGCATGCGCACGCCCAGCGCCACGGCGAGCTGCACCTGGTTGACGTCGTTGGTAATGCGCGTGATGAGCGACGGCGTGCCAAAACGGTCGAGTTCGGCATAGCTCAGCTTGTTGATGTGCTGGTAGAGCGCGCCGCGAATGTCGGTGCCCATGCCCTGCGAGGTGAGCGCCGCCATCTTTTGGCAGACGAGCGTAAACGAGATGCCGATCACAGCCATGGCGCCAAGTACCATACCGTAGTGGACGACGGCGTTCACGTCGTGTGCGCCGATACCCTTATCAATCATCTGGGCAATCACCAGCGGCGTCAGCAGGTCAAAGATCACTTCGATCAGCTTGCACGCAGGACCAATCACCATATAGCGGCGAAACTTACCGCCAAAACGCCTGAGCAGCTCAATCATGTATAGGCGCTCCCTATCATCATCCACATTCAATTCGAACCATGATAGTACCGCCACCCCAAAAGAAGCGTAAACAACTCGTCATTTCTAATGGGATTCGGTTTCCAAAGAAGCGGAAAGGCACGCATGCCCGATCAGCGGCGCGCCAACCGCTTGGTATACTTACAGTAGTGCTACCAGCTGAGTCGCCAACCCTTGAAATGAGGTACCGAGATGAACGACATTCTCGCAAGAAGAGCAAGACGAGCAACTATGGGCATCGCCCTTTCCGCGGCACTTGTCGCGGGAATCGCCCCCGTAACGGCGATCGCGGCAGAAACCAGTTCCCCCACCGGTGCGGCCGTTTCGCAGACGAGCGCCGCCAACGGCAATTCGGGCGCCCCGCAGACAGAAGACGCGGCCGCCGCAAAAGAAAAAGCGTATGCAGCCATGCAGGAAGCGCTCAAAAACCTCGAGGCCGCAAAAGACGCCGCAAGTCCCGAGAAAATTGCGAGATTCAATGATGACATTGCCCGTTTTCAAGAGCTCCGCGACAAGATGGCGGCGCAAGCCGTCGAAGAGAGGGAACTCCTTCCCACCATGCAAGCGGACATCGATGCAGCCCAAGCCAAATACGACGGGGCCATCAACCGGGTAAGCGAGCTCCAAGCAGAATTAGACAAGAAACTTGAGGTGCTTAAGGCACTCGAAGCGCTCGGCGACGAGGAGCTTGTCGAAACTGTTAAACAGCAAATAAAGCAGTTGCGCCAAGAGATCGTAACGGCAAAAGCGCGAGTTGACTTTTGCGAAATGGAGCTCCGCGAGGTCAAGGGCCGCCTCGAAAGGCAGGAAAGACAAGTTAATGACTGTGAACGTGCTGCAGAGAAGTATAAAGCCCATACCGACCAGTTCATAGCCTGGCGAGATGCGCTCCTCGACAATTTGAAAAAAGCGCAAACGGCCTATGACGACGCCTGCAAGGCATACGAAGAGGCGAAAGCCGCGGCAGACAAGGCCACCTCGCCCGAGATAACGCAACCGACCGAGACGACGCCTCCCTCCAACTCGGCGCAACCGGCCGAGGCGACACAGCCCACCGGCTCGTCCGCGACCGGCAAAAATACCCCGCCAAGCTCCACCAAGCAGGCGAACTCGAGCAACGGCAAGCAAGCAGATACGACCGCCGGCAAGCTCGCGAACACGGGCGACGCAGCGCCGAGCGCAAACGCACTCGCAGCAATCGCCGCCGCAGGCCTCGGAATAACCGCCACTGCCACACGCCGCATCAAGAACTCAAAATAGCTGCCAGCGGTTATTGTCTTCGCCAATCCACAAGCCCAGAGACAAAAAGAGGTCCGTTTCCCCACCTAGGGAAACGGACCTCTTTAACTGCAAAAATTCAAACAACAGCACCGCCGCCTCTTAAACTACGTAGCCATCAATGCCCAGACAACGCCAGCGAGCAGCAAAAGGCACGGGATTAAATTATTCAGATAAATGTGACCCTTCAGGCGGTTTTGGTCGGCTACCCGCGAGTGCCGGCA
>CAUASQ010000101.1 GCA_958431945.1 uncultured Collinsella sp.
TCGTGTTCCAGTTTATTTCGACCAAGACCATCGACAGTTTCTATCGTCGCTACGACCGCGTGACGCTGCAGATCACGACGCGCAAGGCAGACGAGGTCATGACCGCCTATGTTGACCATTTTCAGCACGGCATTAGCTGTGCCGAGGTCATCGGCGGATACAGCCGCGAAAAGATGTACCTGCTGCACGCCGTTGTCTCGACCTACGCGAGCCAGGACATCATCAAGCTGGTGTGCGACATTGATCCCGGCGCCGTGATCAACGTGTTCCACACGCTCGACTTTGTGGGCGGCTGGTGGGGCGGTCATGTCGACGAGCCCATGCCCACGGCCGTTCCCGATCCTGACAAGCCCGCACGTATGGCCAACAGGTGGGCGCGCCTCTGCGAGCAGGACAGCCTGCAGCAGGACGACGGCAAGTAGGGTATTGGCATTTTGCCGGCACGGCGCAATCCTGTCCGCTTGAGCCTCCCGAAAGCCTCGCTGCTTTCGGGAGGCCTTCGTTTGCCCAGATAAAACCTACCAAAATGAAGCTGTCGCTTTTTGGTAGGGAGGGTGTATCGTTTTATCATTATGAGGTAATATGAAACTAGACGTTATATACGTATTAGTTATTTCGATATTTCGATAAGAGTGATTAGATATGCCTGCACCCAAAAATGCACCGCTTTACCAGCAGATTTACGACGAAATTAAGGATGCGATCGAGAAAGGTGTTTATGCACCCAAGGAGCGTATTCCGTCCGAGCTTGAGCTAGCCGAGCAGTACGATGTGAGCCGCATTACGGTGCGCCGCGCCGTCGAGGAGCTGTGCTCCGATGGCTACCTGGTTAAGCAGCAGGGCCGTGGCACCTTTGTCTCCACGCCGCACATCAACCGCCAGTTCCACGCTTCGACGCTGCAGACGTTTACCGCGCTGTGTGCCGGCAACGGCATGAAGGCCGGTGCGCACGTGATCGATCGCCAGATCGTTCCGGCGCGCCAAAACGAGATGGAGTTCTTTGGCCTGCAGAAGGATGCGCTGCTGCTGCATATCAAGCGCGTGCGTACGGCCGACGGCGAGCCCATCTTTGAGGAGAACATCTTTGTGCCGTTTGATGCCTACCGCGAGCTGTTGACGGCCGATCTTGAGGACAAGTCGATTTTTGCCGAGGTCGAGCGTGTTGGCGGAACGCCGATTGTCTCGGTTGGCTACCGCACGGTCGAGGCCGTTCGAGCTAATGCCGAGCAGGCGGCCGAGCTGGGCATTGCCCCGCATGATCCGCTGCTCAACCTGCGCGCCGGCTTTACCGGTCCCAACGATGAGCCGGTCCTGATGGGTAAGCAGTACTACGTGGGATCGCGCTACGTCATGGTCATGTAGCTCTAGTTGCGCGGTTTTCCAAACCGCGCAACGGCTCGACGCTGCAAGCCCGCCAGAGCGGCAATTTGCAGAATGAGCGTGGATAATCTCCCGTTTTTGGCTCAACGGCGTGCTCAAAGTGGGAGATTATCCACGCTCATCCGGAAAGTGTCCAAAAATCCACGCTCGTTCCCTTCGGATTGCATCGCCCGTGGCCGGCAGCGGCGCGGCACCGGTCCGCGTGGCGGCGTATAATCGGCGGCAGATGACTTGAACGTTAGGAAACCATGACCGATAGCATGCAGCAGATGGCGCTCGACACGCTCGGCGCCTATTTTGGCTACACCTCGTTTCGCCCGGGACAGGACCGCATGGTCGATGCGATCCTTGCCGGTCGTGATGCGCTGGGTGTTATGCCCACGGGCGCCGGCAAGTCCATTTGCTACCAGGTGCCCGCGCTCATGCTGCCCGGCATCACCTTTGTGGTGAGTCCGCTGCTGTCGCTTATGGAGGACCAGACCCGTGCGTTGCTCGCGGCGGGTGCGCGACCCAGCTATCTCAACTCCAGCCTTACTCCGGCCCAGCAAAACACCGTGCTCAAGCGGGCGCGCGAGGGCCGCTACCAGCTTATGTACGTGGCGCCCGAGCGCTTGCTCGAGCCGCGTTTATTGGCCTTTGCGCAGGAAGCCGCGGCGGACGGCGGCATTGGCGTGCCGCTCGTGGCCATTGACGAGGCCCACTGCGTGAGCCAATGGGGCCAGGATTTCCGCCCCGCTTACCTGCAGATTCGCGAGTTTATTGATTCGTTGCCGCGGCGCCCGATCGTGGCGGCGTTTACCGCCACGGCGACCGAGCGCGTGCGTGCGGACATTCAGCAGATGCTCGGCCTGCAAAACCCCGCGACGGTGGTGACGGGTTTTGATCGCAAGAACCTCTACTTTGGTTGCGAGGAGATGGGCGACAAGGCCAAGACCGCGTGGGTGCGCGACTATGTGATCGCGCATTCGGGCGAGAGCGGTATCGTGTATTGCTCGACCCGCAAGACGGTCGATGCGCTGGCGGGCGAGCTTGCCGAGGCGCTGGGCCCCAGCGGCATTCGCGTTGGCCGCTACCATGCCGGCATGGGCAACGACGCCCGTCGCCAAAGCCAGCGCGCCTTTATCGACGACGATATCCAGGTGATGGTTGCCACCAACGCCTTTGGCATGGGCATCGACAAGCCCAACGTGCGCTACGTGATCCACAACAACGTGCCCGAGAGCATCGAAGCCTACTACCAGGAGGCGGGCCGCGCCGGCCGCGATGGCGACCCGTCCAGCTGCTACTTGCTGTGGAACGGCAACGATTTTCGCATGCGCCGCTTTCTGATCGACCGCGGCGATGCTGCCGATGAGGCGCTCGACGACGAGCGGCGCGCGTGGGCGCTCCAGAATCGATATCGTCTGCTCAGCCAGATGGAGGGCTACTGCAATACCACCGGCTGCCTGCGCGAATACATGCTGCGCTACTTTGGCGACGAGGCCGCGGCCGAGCATGCCGCGGCCAGTACGGGCGGCACCGCCACGGACGAGGCCGAGGGCTGCGGCAACTGCAGCAACTGCCTCACGCAGTTCGAGGTCGAGGACGTCACCGATATGGCCCGCGCTGCCGTGCGCTATGTGGCCACGCGTCCCATGCGCTTTGGCAAGTCGCTCATCGCCGATGTGCTCCACGGCGGCAACACCGAGCGCATTCGCCAGATGCATCTGGACGAGGACCGCGGCTACGGTGAGCTGTCGAGCGAATCGGTCGGGCGCATCAAGGACATCATCGGCCAGCTGTGCGGCCGCGGTTATCTGGCCACCTCGCAGGGGCAGTACCCGGTCGTGGGGCTGGGCCCGCGTGCCGCCGAGGTCGAGGATGAGGCGTTTGCCTTTACCGTTAAGCGTCGTGCGTCCAAGCACAAGGCCTCGGCCCGCGCCCGCCGTGTGGTGGATCTGCTGCGCGAGGAGGCCGAGCTGGATCAGCGCCCGCGCGTGGGTGACGATGCCGAGCTGTTCGAGCGCCTGCGTGCCCTGCGCAAGGAGATTTCGACCGAGCTGGAGATGGCGCCGTACATGGTCTTCTCCGACAAGGCCCTGCGCGGTCTGTGCCGTCTGCGCCCTCAGACGCGCGATGAGCTTATCCAGGTCAACGGCATTGGCGAGAAAAAGGCCGACGCCTTTGGCGAGCAGTTTATGGCGGCGATTGAAGAGTTTGAGTCCGAGCATGCACGGGATGGAGCGTAACGATGGCATTCGACGATAAAACCGGCCGCGCTGGCGTGTCCGCCGTGCCGCTGTACCAGCAGGTTATGGACGACCTAAAAGGCGAGATCGCACGCGGCGTGTACGCATCCGGCTCGCGCATTCCTTCCGAGATGGAGCTCGCGAAGTACTACGGCGTGGGACGCATCACCGTGCGCCGCGCCATCGAGGAGCTGTCGCGCGCGGGGTATCTCAACCGCCAGCAGGGGAGGGGCACGTTTGTGTGTGCGCCCAAGCTCAAACGCAAGATTGTCCAGAAGGGTGACGTTCAGAGCTTTTCCGAGGGTTGCGCCGCCAACGACATGGTGGCCGGAGCACGTCTGGTGTCGCGCACGGTGGTTGCGGCGACGCGCGAGGACGCGGCGTTTTTTGGTGTGGAACCCGGCTGCGAGCTCATCGTGGTCGAGCGCGTGCGCACGGCAGATGGCGTGCCCGTCATGCTCGAGAACAACGCCTTTGTGCTGGCCGACCATCCCTATCTGCAGACGCTTGCCGATGAGGACCTCACGGACAATTCCATCTTTGCGCTCGTTGCCGAGCATTCGGGCCGTTCGCCGCTCAAGTCCGACCCCTGTACTGTGGAGATTGCGCTTGCCGATGCTCAGGCAGCCCCGCTGTTGGAGGTGCCGGTCGGCGAGCCGCTGTTTTATATGGAGGCGTACTTTACCGATGCGGACGGGCGGCCCTTGCTGCTCGGACGCCAAAAGATCGTGGGCTCGCGCTACGTGTTCGACATCTAACGTCCACAGATAGAACAACATAGAACAAGTTTGGTGAAATGACTTCACGTGCATCGTCGTGCGTGCTATAAATAGGACAACATAGAACGACCGCAGGTACGAGCTGCCGTCGTCCAAAGCCGCCACACAAGGAGGAACATCACCGTGAACGCACACGATCTGGTTCAGGAAATTATCGAGCGCAAGGGCAAGATTGAGAACGTCTTTTGGATCGCCTGCGGCGGTTCGATGATCGACCTGATGCCGGCCAACGAGCTGCTCAAGCGCGAGGCCACCACGTTTACCTCGACGGTCTACACGGCACGCGAGTTTTGCCTGATGGCTCCCAAGAGTCTTGGCGAGAAGTCACTCGTCATCGCCTGCAGCCACAGCGGCAATACGCAGGAAGTCGTCGACGGTTGCGAGATGGCGCTGGCCGCCGGCGCCGAGGTTGTCGCCCTCACTGACTGCGAGGGCTCCAAGATCGACAACGGCAAGTGGACCACCTGGGTCTATCCGTGGGGCGAAGGCGTGCCGCAGGCCGAGGTGCCGCAGGGCATCGGCGCCCTGATCGCCGCCGAACTGCTCGACCAGCAGGAGGGTTACGAGGCACTCGCCGACATGTACGCCGGCCTTAAGCAGATGGATGCGCTGCTGCCCGCTGCCCGTGAGAAGGTCAATGCCGAGCTGGGCGATCGCTTTGCCGAGCTCTGCCAGCAGCATAAGTTCTTCTACATTCTGGGGTCCGGCCCCAACTTTAGCCAGACCTACGCCATGGCCATCTGCTCGCTCATGGAGATGCAGTGGCAGCACTGCTGCTATATCCACTCCGGCGAGTACTTCCACGGCCCGTTTGAGGCCACCGAGCCCGGCGTGTTCTACTTTGTGCAGCTTGGCGCGGGCGAGTGCCGCCCCATGGAGGAGCGCGCTCTTGCGTTCCTCAACACGCACACCGATACGATTATGGTGCTCGACGCGCTCGAGTACGGCGTGGGCGACGTACCCGCCAGTGTGCGTTCGTACTTGGAGCCGATCTTCTTCTACAACATGAGCTGCGAGCTGCGTGCCGCCCGCGGCAAGGTCTTCGACCACAGCCCCGAGGTTCGTCGCTACATGGGCATCGAGCAGTACTAGGTACCGGGAATTATCTTTTTTGGCGGGGTCTGCGCTGCGCGCAGGCCCCGTTTTGCGTTGTGGCGGCCGGATTCGTGTCTGCGCGAAAACGAAGGTGAATACTTTTCCGCGAAGTGAACGACCTATTTTGGACCCCCGAAGCATCCACACTTTTTGACGCCAAAACTGCAGGAAAAACTTGGCGAAACCGCAGGAAACGGCGTCTGAAAAGTGTCGATGCTTCGGGGGCTCATTTTTACTCGTTCACTTCGCGGAAAAGTATTCACCTTCGATTCGCAAGGGCACTGCGTGAGTCAAAAAAGCGGGCCGCGCCGGGGATTTCCGGCGCGGCCCGCTTGGTATCACGTTTAGATTCGCGAGATTGCGGCGATTGACGGTCTACTTGCCGACAACGCCTTCGGCGTCCCACCAGTCGAGCTGGGCGATGTTGTCGCGGATGTGCTGGCAGCTCT
>CAUASQ010000102.1 GCA_958431945.1 uncultured Collinsella sp.
TGCTGCTTGGCCTGCATGTCCTGCATCTGGGCAGTCTGCTGGTCCTTGAGCTTCTCTAAGTCGGCCTTCTGCGACTCGAGCTCGGTCTTTTGCGCATCGAGCTCTTCCTGGATGGTCTGAATGTCCTCGATGGCGTCGCGGTCGCTCTTGTTGATCTTCTCAACGTAATGCGCGTTGGCGACGAGTTCCTCAAACGAGCCAGAGGCCAGCAGCAGCGACAGGATGTTCGTGCCGCCGGACTTGTAGCTGGCGGCCACGCGATCGGAAAGGTCGTTGCGCTTCTTCTTGAGCTCGGCCTTCTTTTCATCGATCTGGGCCTGCGTGTCGTCAATCTTGCCCTGGACATTCTCGATGTCGTTGAGGGTCTGGGCATTCTTGTTGGCCAGCGCCGCATACTCATTTGCGATGCTGTCGAGCTGGGCCTGAACCTCGTCGAGCTGGGCCTGGGCGGCATTCAGTTTATCGGTGGTTTCTTTGGAAGCCTCCGCCGCATGGGCGCGAGCGGGCAGGCCAAAAAGAACTGCCGCAGAAGCGGCGCCGAACAGGGCCTTGAGGGCAGTGCGGCGCGAGAGCTCCTGGGAAAGGATGGAATCGCTGTTTGGTGACATATGTACTCCGTTACATGCTTATTTATATGTCGCTCAACTCATACATATTAGCGTACATATGGCGCGTCCCAACGATTTCCACGAACGGCAGGAAACTGCAAGGTCAGCGGCTCGTAAGCAAATGCCAAAGATCAGGTTATGCGTACGCAAGCTCTTCTATGAGTACGTTAGCACAATCCTCTGCTTTTCCTACGGCGCACGATTTGGGCGTCCCTGCCTGCGCTATACTCCCCTGAAGAAGTGTTCCTGATTCGATAGGAGACTACATGTCCAAAGCACTCGACCCCAAAGACACCTGTGTCCTCGTTACCGGTGGCGCCGGCTTTATCGGCTCGCACACCGTCGTTCAGCTGCTCGAGGGTGGCTACCAGGTCGTCATCGTCGATGATCTCTCCAACTCCAGCGCCGTCGCCGTCGACCGCGTCAAGACCATCGTGGGCGACGAGGCCGCCAAGAACCTCACCTTCTACGAGGCCAACGTGCTCGACCGCGATGCGATGAACAAGATCTTCGATACCCATCAGATCGACCGCGTCATCCACTTTGCCGGCTTTAAGGCCGTCGGCGAGTCGGTGAGCAAGCCCGTCGAGTACTACCACAACAACATCGAGAACACCCTGGTGCTCATCGACGTCATGCGCAACCATGGCTGCAAGTCCATCATCTTCTCGAGCTCCTCGACCGTCTACGGCGACCCGGACAACCCGCCCGTCACCGAGGAGGATCCTAAGAAGCCCGCGACCAACCCCTATGGTTGGACCAAGTGGATGATCGAGCAGATCCTTATGGACGTCCACACCGCCGACCCCGAGTGGGACGTCGTGCTACTCCGTTATTTCAACCCCATCGGCGCCCATCCGTCGGGTCTGATCGGCGAGGACCCCAAGGGCATCCCCAACAACCTGGTGCCCTATGTCGCCCAGGTCGCCGTGGGCAAGCTCGAGGCCGTTCAGGTCTTTGGCAACGACTACCCCACCCCCGACGGCACCGGCGTGCGCGATTACATCCACGTGTGCGATCTGGCATCTGGTCACGTGGCCGCCCTCAACTGGATGAACGGCAAGACCGGCGTCGAGATCTTTAACTTGGGCACCGGCACCGGCACCTCGGTACTCGAGGTCGTCGCCGCCTTCTCCAAGGCTTGTGGCAAGGAGCTGCCCTACGTGATCCGCGAGCGCCGCGCCGGCGACATCGCTGCCAACTGGTGCGATGCCTCCAAGGCCGAGCGCATGATGGGCTGGAAGGCCCAGTACGACATCGCGGACATGTGCCGCGATAGCTGGAACTGGCAGAGCCACAACCCCAACGGCTTCGCCGACGCCGAGTAGCAAAAACCTACATACCGCTCTTGCCCCGATCTCACGTTGTGAGGTCGGGGCTTTTTCATGGCATGTAACCATTCGCCGAAAATCGACCAACTTTTTTATCTTGCCTGTACATGTTTAAACAACATGTTTTACAATAGGCGTATCGAATCAGAACATCGGAGGCGGACTGCACACCCATCGGCAGGCCGACCCCACAACAAGAAGGTTGGTGAGCGCATTCATGGAGCGTGCAAGCGGCGTCCTCATGCCCGTCTCATCTCTGCCCGGACCATACGGAATCGGCGGCTTTGGCTGGAATGCCTACGACTTCGTCGATTTTCTCGCCTCGTGCAAACAACATTACTGGCAGATTCTGCCCCTTACGACGACCAGCTATGGCGATTCGCCCTATCAGTCGTTCTCGGCCCGCGCAGGCAACCCCAACTTTATCGACTTTGCCGAGCTTATCGAGGCAGGGTATCTGGAGCAGCGCGATATCGATGGCGTGTATCTGGGATCCGACCCCAGCAATGTCGACTACGGTGCCATCTTTGGTGGCCGCCGTCAGATTCTCGACCGCGCCGCCGAGCGCTTTGCCGCCGACAAGCCGGCCGATTTCGATGACTTTATCCAGGCCAACGAGGACTGGCTCATCCCCTACTGTGAGTTCATGACCGTCAAAGAGGAGTGCGGTCTCAAGGCGTTTTGGGAGTGGCCCGCGGAGCTCCGCACCCGCGGCGAGGCTTCCGCCAAGGTCTGCGCCGACCATCCGGCGCGTATGCTCTACCACCAGATGACGCAGTACTTCTTCGATCGCCAGTGGAGCCGCCTCAAGGCCTATGCCAACGAGCGCGACATTCTCATCATCGGCGACCTGCCCATCTATGTCTCGCGTGACTCCGTCGAGATGTGGGCGACGCCTGAGCTCTTTAAGATCGACGCCGCCGGCAATCCCGTGAGCGTCGCCGGCACGCCGCCCGACCAGTTCTCGGCCACCGGCCAGTACTGGGGCAACCCCATCTACGACTGGGACGCCATGGAGTCCGACGGCTTCTCCTGGTGGGAGGGCCGCATTCGCGCCGCCCTCGACATGTACGACGTCATCCGCCTGGATCACTTCCGCGGCTTCGAGGCCTATTGGGAGGTGCCGTTCTCCTCGCCCGATTCGTCCTACGGTTCGTGGACGCAGGGTCCCGGCCTCAAGTTCTTCAAGACGCTCGAGAAAAAGCTCGGCACGCTGCCCATCATCGCCGAGGACCTGGGCTTCCTCACCCCCGGCGTCATCGACATGCGCGACAACTCGGGCTTCCCCGGCATGAAGATCCTGCAGTTTGCCTTTGAGGGCACCAACTCGTACTACCTGCCGCATAACTACATCGCCAACACCGTCGCCTATGTGGGCACCCACGACAACGAGACGGCGCGCGGTTGGTTTGAGGGAACGGCCACCCCGCGTCAGCGCGAGCAGGCAGCCCTGTACACCCATCAGCAAGCCGGCGAACCCATGGCAGATGCACTCAATCGCACCATCGCCGCCAGCGTAAGCGACACGTGCATCTACACCATGCAGGACCTGCTCAACTTGGGCAACGAGGCGCGCATCAACACCCCTGCCACGCTGGGCGGCAACTGGACCTGGCGCATGCTCGACGGCGCCATCACCCGCGAGCTCGAGCACAAACTCACCGACTGGACCGAGACCTACTTCCGCATCCCGTCGGAAGCCGAAATCGAGCTTCCTCAATAGGAGCTACCGCGCCCGACCCCTCCCCACCGTGCGGACGCGCTTGCTTTTCCCGCGCGAGGCCACCCCAATCCCCTCGCGCGGGCTTCTTATGAATTGCAGACATGAAACAACCCATCACAGGAGAAAACATGCCCCAAATTAACCTCATGGAACTCGCCGAGCAGTCTTTTGGCACCTCGCTCGAGCAGCTCGACGACCGTCGCATTTACAAGCTGCTGGTCAAACTCGTGCAGGAGCGCTCCGCCGCCTGCCCGCTCAACAACGGCAAGAAAAAGCTCTATTACATTTCCGCCGAATTTTTGATCGGCAAGCTGCTCATCAACAACATGATCGACCTCGGCATCTACGACGAGGTTAAGGACCAGCTCACCGCCGCAGGTCACGACCTCAACAAGATCGAGGAATTCGAGGTCGAGCCGTCACTCGGCAACGGCGGCCTGGGCCGCTTGGCCGCATGCTTCCTGGATTCCATCGCCACGCTGGGCTTGACCGGCGATGGCGTGGGCCTCAACTATCACTACGGTCTGTTCCGTCAGCGCTTTGTCGACAACCAGCAGAAGGCCGTCCCCGACGAGTGGCTCGGTGAGCAGGACATCCTAGTCGACGATGACCGCTCCTACACCGTCGAGTTCGGCGATTTTGCCGTTACTTCCAAGCTCGTCAACATCGATGTGCCCGGTTACGGCCAGCCCACCAAGAACCGCCTGCGCCTGTTCGACCTGGCAAGCGTCGACGACGGCCTGGTCCCCGGCAGCTCCATCGACTTCGACAAGACCGAGATCGCCAAGAACCTCACCTTGTTCCTCTACCCCGACGATTCCGACGAGCAGGGCCGCCTACTTCGCATCTATCAGGAGTACTTCATGGTGAGCAACGCCGCCCAGCTCCTGATCGACGAGGCCGTCGAGCGCGGCAGCAACCTGCACGATCTGGCCGACTACGCCGTGGTCCAAATTAACGACACGCACCCCACCATGGTCATCCCCGAGCTCATTCGCTTGCTCACCACCGAGCATGACATCGAGTTTGACGAGGCCGTGACCATCGTACGCTCCATGGTCGCCTACACTAACCACACGATTCTTGCCGAGGCGCTCGAGAAGTGGCCGCTCGCCAGCCTGCAGAAGGTCTCCCCTGCCATCGCCGACATTATCGTCAAGCTCGATGAGATCGCGAAGGCCGAGCACGATGACCCGCGCGTCGCCATCATCGACGAGCACGACACCGTCCACATGGCCCACATGGACATCCACTTTGGCTTCTCCATCAACGGCGTAGCCGCCCTCCACACCAAGATCCTGGAGGACACCGAGCTTCATCCGTTCTACGAGATCTATCCCAAGAAGTTCTCCAACAAGACCAACGGCATCACCTTCCGCCGCTGGATCCATGGGGCCAACCCCGCGCTCGCCAGCCTGCTCGACGATGTGATCGGCACCGACTGGCGCAGCACCGGCGATCTGAGCAAACTCGCCAAGTTCGCCGACGACAAGGACGTTCTTGAGCGCCTGGCCGCCACCAAGGTCGAAGCCAAGGCCATCATGCGCCAGTTCATGGCGCTCGAGCAGGGCGTGACCATTCCCTCCAACGCCATCATCGACGTCCAGGTCAAGCGCATCCACGAGTACAAGCGTCAGCAGATGCTCGCGCTCTACATCATCTGGAAGTACCTCGATATCAAGAACGGCAACAGACCTAAGCACCCCGTCACCATCATCTTTGGCGGCAAGGCGGCGCCTGCCTACACTATCGCGCAGGACATCATCCATCTGATCTTGACGCTGTCGCAGTGGATTGCAAACGACCCCGACGTGGCTCCCTACCTGCAGGTCGTCATGATCGAGAACTACAACGTCACCGCCGCCGAGCGCGTGATCCCCGCCGCTGATATCTCCGAGCAGATCAGCCTGGCCTCCAAGGAGGCGAGCGGCACCTCCAACATGAAGTTCATGCTCAACGGCGCCCTAACCCTGTGCACGCTCGACGGCGCCAACGTGGAGATTGCCGAGCTCGTGGGCGACGAGAACATCTATACCTTTGGCGCCTCGTCCAAACAGGTCGAGCAGCTCTATGCCGACGGCACCTATGACGCCGGTGTGCTCTACCGCAAGCCCGGCATTAAACTGCTGGTGGACTTCATCACCAACCCGGCCTTTATGGCGACCGGCAACGCCGAGCGCCTGCAGCGCCTGCACGATGACATTAAGGGCAAGGACTGGTTTATGGCCCTGCTCGACATTGAGGAGTACATCCAGACCAAGGAGCG
>CAUASQ010000103.1 GCA_958431945.1 uncultured Collinsella sp.
TCGTGTTCCAGTTTATTTCGACCAAGACCATCGACAGTTTCTATCGTCGCTACGATCGCGTGACGCTGCAGATCACGACGCGTAAGGCAGACGAGGTCATGACTGCCTACGTAAACCATTTTCAGCACGGCATTAGCTGTGCCGAGGTCGTCGGCGGATATAGCCGCGAAAAGATGTACCTGCTGAACACCGTTGTCTCGACCTACGAGAGTCAGGACATTATCAAGCTGGTGTGCGACGTTGATCCCGGCGCCGTGATCAATGTGTTCCACACGCTCAACTTTGTGGGCGGCTGGTGGGGTGGTCATGTCGACGAGCCCATGCCCACGGCCGTTCCCGATCCCGACAAGCCCGCACGCATGGTCAGCAGGCAGGCGCGCCTCAGCGAACAGGACAGCCTGTAGCAGGACGACGGCAAGTAGGGTATTGGCATTTTGCCGGTCCTGCGCAACCCATCCGAACGAGCCTCCCGAAAGCCCCGTTGCTTTCGAGAGGCTCTCGTTTGCCCAGATAAAACCTACCAAAATGAAGCTGTCGCTTTTTGGTAGGGAGGGTGTATCGTTTTATCATTATGAGGTAATATGAAACTAGACGTTATATACGTATTAGTTATTTCGATATTTCGATAAGAGTGATTAGATATGCCTGCACCCAAAAATGCACCGCTTTACCAGCAGATTTACGACGAAATTAAGGATGCGATCGAGAAAGGTGTTTATGCACCCAAGGAGCGTATTCCGTCCGAGCTTGAGCTAGCCGAGCAGTACGATGTGAGCCGCATTACGGTGCGCCGCGCCGTCGAGGAGCTGTGCTCCGATGGCTACCTGGTTAAGCAGCAGGGCCGTGGCACCTTTGTCTCCACGCCGCACATCAACCGCCAGTTCCACGCTTCGACGCTGCAGACGTTTACCGCGCTGTGTGCCGGCAACGGCATGAAGGCCGGTGCGCACGTGATCGATCGCCAGATCGTTCCGGCGCGCCAAAACGAGATGGAGTTCTTTGGCCTGCAGAAGGATGCGCTGCTGCTGCATATCAAGCGCGTGCGTACGGCCGACGGCGAGCCCATCTTTGAGGAGAACATCTTTGTGCCGTTTGATGCCTACCGCGAGCTGTTGACGGCCGATCTTGAGGACAAGTCGATTTTTGCCGAGGTCGAGCGTGTTGGCGGAATCCCGATTGTCTCGGTTGGCTACCGTACGGTCGAGGCCGTTCGAGCTAACGCCGAGCAGGCGGCCGAGCTGGGCATTGCTCCGCACGATCCGCTGCTCAATCTGCGTGCCGGCTTTACCGGCCCCAATGGCGAGCCGGTCCTGATGGGTAAGCAGTACTACGTGGGATCGCGCTACGTTATGGTCATGTAAGTTACGCGGTTTTACCAAACCGCGTAACGGCTCGACGCTGCAAGCCCGCCAGAGCGGCAATCTGCCTTTCAACTTCGGCGGCATGACCAGAAGGTCAATGCCGCCTCGTTTCAAGGCACCTTGCTCGCTCTGGCGGGCTTTCGCTGTCCGCGCCAAAACATCGGCGTTGCCGGGCCGGCACTTGGGGACGTTCCTTTTCTGCCGGCACCTGGGGACACTCCTTAGCCGTTGGGGGCGTTCTTAAACGACTAGTCTGGGCGGCGGCCGTGTGCTGCTGTCCGCGTGGCGGCGTATAATCGGCGGCAGATGACTTGAACGTTAGGAAACCATGACCGATAGCATGCAGCAGATGGCGCTCGACACGCTCGGCGCCTATTTTGGCTACACCTCGTTTCGCCCGGGACAGGACCGCATGGTCGATGCGATCCTTGCCGGTCGTGATGCGCTGGGTGTTATGCCCACGGGCGCCGGCAAGTCCATTTGCTACCAGGTGCCCGCGCTCATGCTGCCCGGCATCACCTTTGTGGTGAGTCCGCTGCTGTCGCTTATGGAGGACCAGACCCGTGCGTTGCTCGCGGCGGGTGCGCGACCCAGCTATCTCAACTCCAGCCTTACTCCGGCCCAGCAAAACACCGTGCTCAAGCGGGCGCGCGAGGGCCGCTACCAGCTTATGTACGTGGCGCCCGAGCGCTTGCTCGAGCCGCGTTTATTGGCCTTTGCGCAGGAAGCCGCGGCGGACGGCGGCATTGGCGTGCCGCTCGTGGCCATTGACGAGGCCCACTGCGTGAGCCAATGGGGCCAGGATTTCCGCCCCGCTTACCTGCAGATTCGCGAGTTTATTGATTCGTTGCCGCGGCGCCCGATCGTGGCGGCGTTTACCGCCACGGCGACCGAGCGCGTGCGTGCGGACATTCAGCAGATGCTCGGCCTGCAAAACCCCGCGACGGTGGTGACGGGTTTTGATCGCAAGAACCTCTACTTTGGTTGCGAGGAGATGGGCGACAAGGCCAAGACCGCGTGGGTGCGCGACTATGTGATCGCGCATTCGGGCGAGAGCGGTATCGTGTATTGCTCGACCCGCAAGACGGTCGATGCGCTGGCGGGCGAGCTTGCCGAGGCGCTGGGCCCCAGCGGCATTCGCGTTGGCCGCTACCATGCCGGCATGGGCAACGACGCCCGTCGCCAAAGCCAGCGCGCCTTTATCGACGACGATATCCAGGTGATGGTTGCCACCAACGCCTTTGGCATGGGCATCGACAAGCCCAACGTGCGCTACGTGATCCACAACAACGTGCCCGAGAGCATCGAAGCCTACTACCAGGAGGCGGGCCGCGCCGGCCGCGATGGCGACCCGTCCAGCTGCTACTTGCTGTGGAACGGCAACGATTTTCGCATGCGCCGCTTTCTGATCGACCGCGGCGATGCTGCCGATGAGGCGCTCGACGACGAGCGGCGCGCGTGGGCGCTCCAGAATCGATATCGTCTGCTCAGCCAGATGGAGGGCTACTGCAATACCACCGGCTGCCTGCGCGAATACATGCTGCGCTACTTTGGCGACGAGGCCGCGGCCGAGCATGCCGCGGCCAGTACGGGCGGCACCGCCACGGACGAGGCCGAGGGCTGCGGCAACTGCAGCAACTGCCTCACGCAGTTCGAGGTCGAGGACGTCACCGATATGGCCCGCGCTGCCGTGCGCTATGTGGCCACGCGTCCCATGCGCTTTGGCAAGTCGCTCATCGCCGATGTGCTCCACGGCGGCAACACCGAGCGCATTCGCCAGATGCATCTGGACGAGGACCGCGGCTACGGTGAGCTGTCGAGCGAATCGGTCGGGCGCATCAAGGACATCATCGGCCAGCTGTGCGGCCGCGGTTATCTGGCCACCTCGCAGGGGCAGTACCCGGTCGTGGGGCTGGGCCCGCGTGCCGCCGAGGTCGAGGATGAGGCGTTTGCCTTTACCGTTAAGCGTCGTGCGTCCAAGCACAAGGCCTCGGCCCGCGCCCGCCGTGTGGTGGATCTGCTGCGCGAGGAGGCCGAGCTGGATCAGCGCCCGCGCGTGGGTGACGATGCCGAGCTGTTCGAGCGCCTGCGTGCCCTGCGCAAGGAGATTTCGACCGAGCTGGAGATGGCGCCGTACATGGTCTTCTCCGACAAGGCCCTGCGCGGTCTGTGCCGTCTGCGCCCTCAGACGCGCGATGAGCTTATCCAGGTCAACGGCATTGGCGAGAAAAAGGCCGACGCCTTTGGCGAGCAGTTTATGGCGGCGATTGAAGAGTTTGAGTCCGAGCATGCACGGGATGGAGCGTAACGATGGCATTCGACGATAAAACCGGCCGCGCTGGCGTGTCCGCCGTGCCGCTGTACCAGCAGGTTATGGACGACCTAAAAGGCGAGATCGCACGCGGCGTGTACGCATCCGGCTCGCGCATTCCTTCCGAGATGGAGCTCGCGAAGTACTACGGCGTGGGACGCATCACCGTGCGCCGCGCCATCGAGGAGCTGTCGCGCGCGGGGTATCTCAACCGCCAGCAGGGGAGGGGCACGTTTGTGTGTGCGCCCAAGCTCAAACGCAAGATTGTCCAGAAGGGTGACGTTCAGAGCTTTTCCGAGGGTTGCGCCGCCAACGACATGGTGGCCGGAGCACGTCTGGTGTCGCGCACGGTGGTTGCGGCGACGCGCGAGGACGCGGCGTTTTTTGGTGTGGAACCCGGCTGCGAGCTCATCGTGGTCGAGCGCGTGCGCACGGCAGATGGCGTGCCCGTCATGCTCGAGAACAACGCCTTTGTGCTGGCCGACCATCCCTATCTGCAGACGCTTGCCGATGAGGACCTCACGGACAATTCCATCTTTGCGCTCGTTGCCGAGCATTCGGGCCGTTCGCCGCTCAAGTCCGACCCCTGTACTGTGGAGATTGCGCTTGCCGATGCTCAGGCAGCCCCGCTGTTGGAGGTGCCGGTCGGCGAGCCGCTGTTTTATATGGAGGCGTACTTTACCGATGCGGACGGGCGGCCCTTGCTGCTCGGACGCCAAAAGATCGTGGGCTCGCGCTACGTGTTCGACATCTAACGTCCACAGATAGAACAACATAGAACAAGTTTGGTGAAATGACTTCACGTGCATCGTCGTGCGTGCTATAAATAGGACAACATAGAACGACCGCAGGTACGAGCTGCCGTCGTCCAAAGCCGCCACACAAGGAGGAACATCACCGTGAACGCACACGATCTGGTTCAGGAAATTATCGAGCGCAAGGGCAAGATTGAGAACGTCTTTTGGATCGCCTGCGGCGGTTCGATGATCGACCTGATGCCGGCCAACGAGCTGCTCAAGCGCGAGGCCACCACGTTTACCTCGACGGTCTACACGGCACGCGAGTTTTGCCTGATGGCTCCCAAGAGTCTTGGCGAGAAGTCACTCGTCATCGCCTGCAGCCACAGCGGCAATACGCAGGAAGTCGTCGACGGTTGCGAGATGGCGCTGGCCGCCGGCGCCGAGGTTGTCGCCCTCACTGACTGCGAGGGCTCCAAGATCGACAACGGCAAGTGGACCACCTGGGTCTATCCGTGGGGCGAAGGCGTGCCGCAGGCCGAGGTGCCGCAGGGCATCGGCGCCCTGATCGCCGCCGAACTGCTCGACCAGCAGGAGGGTTACGAGGCACTCGCCGACATGTACGCCGGCCTTAAGCAGATGGATGCGCTGCTGCCCGCTGCCCGTGAGAAGGTCAATGCCGAGCTGGGCGATCGCTTTGCCGAGCTCTGCCAGCAGCATAAGTTCTTCTACATTCTGGGGTCCGGCCCCAACTTTAGCCAGACCTACGCCATGGCCATCTGCTCGCTCATGGAGATGCAGTGGCAGCACTGCTGCTATATCCACTCCGGCGAGTACTTCCACGGCCCGTTCGAAGCCACCGAGCCCGGCGTGTTCTACTTTGTACAGCTCGGATCGGGCGAGTGCCGCCCCATGGAGGAGCGTGCGCTCGCGTTCCTCAACACGCATACCGATACGGTCATGGTGCTCGACGCGCTCGAGTACGGCGTGGGCGACGTGCCTGCCAGCGTGCGTTCGTACCTGGAGCCGATCTTCTTCTACAACATGAGCTGCGAGCTGCGCGCCGCCCGCGGAAAGGTGTTCGACCACAGCCCTGAGATTCGTCGCTACATGGGCATCGAGCAGTACTAAGTAACGGGAAAAGTATTCACCTTCGATTCGCAGGGGCACTGCGTGAGTCAAAAAAGCGGGCCGCGCCGGTAGTATTCCGGCGCGGCTCGCTTAGTATCGCGCTTAGATTCGCAAGGTTGCGGTAGCTAGCGGCCTACTTTGCGTCGTAGGCCTCGGCGTCCCACCAGTCGAGCTGGGCGATGTTGTCGCGGATGTGCTGGCAGCTCT
>CAUASQ010000104.1 GCA_958431945.1 uncultured Collinsella sp.
CGATGTCGCTGTAGTGCTTCTTGGGGATCACGAGCGTGTGGACCGGCGCCTGGGGATTGAGGTCGTCGAAGGCGATGACTTGGTCGTCCTCGTAAACGACGGTCGAGGGGATCTCGTGGTTAGCAATTTTGCAGAAGATGCAATCACACATGGTTGGTTCCTTTCTCACAGACCAAGGTAGTCTTTTTGGGACGGGGCTTTTTTGACTACTTTTTCGCAAGCGCAAACACTCGGCAAGCCGTCGCGCAAGGGTAGTCAAAAAAGTCCCGTCCCAAAAAGACTACCCCAAAGTAGGCTGCGAGGTAGTTAGAACGAGAGGTTGTCGTCCGTGTTGGCGGCTTCGCCGTCGGCGAGCACGTCGTTGCCGTCGACGTCCTTAAGGAGCACCGAGACCTTCTGCTCGGCATCGGACAGGCGGGTGCGCAGGCTCTTAAGAAGCTCGACGCCGCGGGTATAGCTCTCGAGCGACTCCTCGAGCTCCATATCGCCCGACTCCAAGCTGCGGATGATGAGCTCCAGCTCCTGCGAGGCCTGCTTGTACGTAAGCTGCTCGACCGGGGTCTTCTCTGCCATATCTGTTTCCTTTCCTAAGGGTCTATCACTGTGAAACGCGGCCTACTCGACCGCATTGACGGTTGCCGACACGTTGCCGTCCGCCATGCGCACGCGGATGGCGTCGCCCGGCTTAAAGGTCTTGGCGCTCGTAGCCACATCATCATCGCTGTACGCTATGGAGTAACCGCGGGCAAGCACCTTGAGCGGCGACAAGGCATCGAGCGAGGCTGCCGCACGGCCCAGGTCGGATGCGGGTTTGCTGAGCATCGTACGTCCCTGATGCTCCAGACGGGAACTCGCGAGCGTGATCGCATGGCGCTTGCCATCGAGCCCCGAGGTGCTTGCGATCAAGCGCTCGGGCAGACGCTCGAAGTTGGAGCGGAAGGCCCCAACCGAACGCGTTATGGCGCCGGACAGACGATCGGCCGTCAGGGCAAGCTCGGACTCGCGGCGCTCGACCATAAACGTTGGGTCGTTGAGGCACGGGCGGCGCGCGGCTGCATCGAGCGCGTCGCCCAGTCGAGCCGTATAGGTGTCCCAGGCGCGGCGACCGCGCTGATCGAGCATCTCCAGGTCGACCTGATCCGACCCAATCATCGAAGCCATCGCGGCGCCCAGACGCTGATGGCGCGTCTCGAGCACGTCGGCCAACTCCGTCATAGCCGGCGCCACCGATTCTGCCGCCGCCGTTGGCGTGGAGGCGCGGCGGTCGCTCACCATGTCGCAAATCGAGGTATCGGGCTCATGCCCAATGCCCGTCACCACGGGCACGGGACAGGCCGCCACCGCACGGGCAAGCCCTTCGTCGTTAAAGGTCATAAGGTCTTCGAAGGAACCGCCGCCGCGCACCAGCAAAATGCAATCGGGCGCCGGCGTAATGGCGGCGGCGCGGCGCAAGCCCTCGATGAGCTCGGCGGGCGCACCCTCGCCTTGAACCTTGGCCCCCACGCAGACGAGCTCGACGAGCGGGTTGCGACGGCGCAGCGTACGCTTGACGTCGTCGATTACGGCGCCCGAAAGCGAGGTGACGACCGCCACACGCGAGCAAAACACCGGAATGCGACGTTTGCGAGCCTCGTCCATCAGGCCCTCGCGACGCAGCTTTTCGGCCAACTGAGCCACCTGCTGACGCAGCAAGCCCTCCCCCGCCAGCGAGAACGAGCGGGCGACGAAGCTCATGCGACCCGTAGGCTTGTAGAGATTGAAACTGCCCCTAAAGCTCACCTGCATGCCATCGCGCAAATCGAAGGTGCGCTTGAGATAGGCGCCCTTCCAGATGATGCAGTCGACGGCCGCCGAGTCGTCCTTGATTTGGAAGTAGCAGTGGCCGCTTCGGGCATTGGGACCGCGGAAACCAGTGACCTCACCCAAAACGCTCAGCTGCGGAATGGCATCGAGCGCGCCGGCGGCGATCTCCACCGCTTGGCTCACGCTGAGCTCTTTGCGCTCCTGCTCGTCCGATCCGTCGAACTCGGCGGAAACGGCATTGCCGGTTAGATTCCAGCCTGCCACGCAGTCCCCTTTCGTCATCGTGCACATGGGCTCCGGCCCTGCGCTAATTCAAGTCCAACACATAGTACAGCGCCGCGGGGACACAAATCCCCACGGCGCCCGTCGGTCCCATTTGTTATCGGTTGGAGTTTCTGTTGTAGCGAGCCATAAGGTAGAGCAGCTGAATAATCGAGGTGAGCGCCGCGGCCACGTAGGTGAGCGCGGCTGCCGTCAACACCTTCTTGGCACCGTTGACCTGCTTGGAACTCATGCCCGACTGCTCGATATACGCCACGGCGCGGCGACTGGCATCGATCTCGACCGGCAGCGTAACCAGCTGGAACAGCACACTAAACGAGAAGAAGACCAGCGCGAGGGTCGTGAGTCCCGCGATGTTCATGAACAAGCCCATGAGCAGCACGATCGTCCAGGTGTTCTGGGTAAAGTTGACGACGGGAACCAAAGCGGTACGTACCTTCATCATGGCATAGCCGCTTTGGCGCTGGGCGGCATGGCCCGCCTCGTGACAGGCGACGGCAACGCTTGCGACCGACCCACCCGAGCGGTTGGCATCCGACAGATACAGGTTGTTGTCCTGCGGGTTGTAATGATCGGTGAGCTCGCCGGCAACGCCCTTGATACCCACGGCGTTGCAACCGTTGGCATCGAGCATGCGACGAGCGACCGTGGCACCCGTGTCGCCGTCCGAGCGCACCTTAGACCACGTCTTATACGTCGAGTTGATATAGCTCTGCGCGGCAAGGCCAAGCACCGTGCAGACAAGAACAACCAGCAGGTACAGCGGGTCAATGCCAAAGCCGTATCCATAGTAATAAGGCATGCGAATTCCTCCGAATCGAGTTACACGTTGGAGGCATTCTACCCATTCGACTGACTAGCAAATCAACATCGATGTTTTGGCAATGTCAGCGAAAACGGCCGAGAACGAGCAAGGTGACGTGAAAGAGAAGCGACGCGTACTTTGGTACGCGAGCGACGATTGAACGTCAGATTGCCGCTCTCGGCCGTTTGCAGCGTCGAGCTGTTACGCGGTTTGGTAAAACCGCGTAACCATATACCTATAACAGTTCAATCTTTCCGTCCTTCACGGTGAGCCCCATATTGCCGGAAAGCAGATCGTCCAGACGCGAACCCACGAGCTCAAAGCGCCAGCCTTCGCGCAGGGGGCTCTGCTCGGGATGCTCAATATAGTCGGCCAGGTCATCGCGCGAGGCAATGACCGAGGTCGCCACGCCCGAGCGCTCGGCAACCAGGCGAATGAGCGCATACATCAGGTCCGTCACGCTCTCAAGCTCCGGCGAGATCTGGCGATGCCCGCGCACCATGAGCGGCAGGCGATCGTGCGGGCAGCTCGCACCGCGCTTGATGGCCATGAGCGCGCCGTCCACGTCGCGCTCCCCCAGCTGATCGGTACCGCGGATGCTACGGAACTCCTCAACGCGCACGGGATTGCGCTTGACGAGCGCCAGCAGCGTATCGTCGGACATGACCCACTTGCGCGGGATGTTGCGGCGCTCGGCGCGGTCCTCGCGCCAGGCGGCGAGCTCGCGCGCGATGCCCAACTGGTGACGGCTGCACGAGTTGATGCGCTTGACCTTGCGGAATGCCTCATGGCGGTCGGCGCGGTAGTGCGACTCGTCGGCCAGCGGGCGCAGCTCGTCGAGCACCCAATCCTCACGGCCCAGCTCGCGTAGGCGGCTCATCATCTCGGTATAGGCAACGATCAGGTACTTGACGTCATCAATCGCGTACTCGATCTGTTTGTCGGTCAGCGGGCGGCGCGACCAATCGGTCAGCGACTCGGTCTTGGGCAATGAGACGCCGCAAAACGTCTGCACGAGCGCGCCGTAGGAAATCTGCTGGCGCTCGCCCAAAAAGGCGGCGGCCACCTGCGTGTCAAAAATGGGACGCGGCAGCACGCCCACGGTATGGAGCATAACCTCCATATCCTGCGAGCAGGCGTGGAAGACCTTGGTCACGCTCTCATCGCCCATAAGCTCGGCGAGCGGCGACAGGTCGTCGATCACCAGAGGATCGACCGCGACGCTCTCGGCAGGGGTGGCAATCTGGACCAAGCACAGGCGCGGGTGGAACGTGCGCTCGCGCAAAAACTCGGTATCGACGGCAATCGCGTCGAACTCACGAGCGCGCTGGCAAAAGTCGAGCAGAGCCTGATGTGTGGAAATGTACATATCAACCCATCGAATAAGGTTAGGCCCGAAAAACACGGGTAGGATATCGGCATTGCCCTACAACTATACTCGGTTAGTCACAGAACGGGAACGTAAGTATGCGCTGCCTTATCATCCACAACCCGGCATCGGGCCCCAGCTCAGATGAAATCTACGCGTTCACGCACGCCCTCGCGCAGGGTGGCGACGAGGTCGTGATGCGTTTTATCGGCGATGGCATGGAACCCGAGGACGCCGTGGCGGACGTGCGCGAGTTTGATCGCGTGGTGATTTCGGGCGGCGACGGCACCGTCTCCAACGTGCTCGACCAAATGCGCGGATGCGGCGTCCCCACGCTCGTCTTCCCCTCCGGCACGGCCTGCCTGTTCTTTAACAACATCGGCAATGCCCCCGAGGCCGCGGCGCTCGCCAAGGCCTGCCGCGTCGGCCGCACGGTCAAGGCGGATATGGGCGAGCTCTTTTGGCTTGACGAGAACGGCAACGAAAAGCGCCACGGCTTCATCATCATCGCCGGATCGGGCTACGATGCCGAGATCATGATGAAGGCCGCCCCCACCAAAAACGACATCGGCGAGATCGCCTATTTCCTGTCGGCGCTCGCCACACCCAACCCCACGGTGGCGCACTTTACGATTGAGCATGACGGCATTGTTGAGGAGCTCGATGGCATCTGCTGCATGGCCGGCAACACCTCGGTCATTCAAAACGACATCAACCTGTTCCCCGATTGCCGCATGAACGACGGCATGGTCGACATCGCGGTCATCGAGCCCGTAAAAACCGTCCAGCTCCTGCCCACGGTGATCACCGCCGCACTCGACCCCGCCGGCAAGGTGCTCGGCCGCCCGCAGTTCAAGATCATCCAGACCAAAGAAGCCAAGATCACCTGCACGCCGTCGCTTGGCATGCAGTTCGATGGCGAGATCATCTCCAGCAACTCGGGCGTCTTTGGTGCCCGCGCACTTCCGCAATGCCTCGACCTCATCGTCGACGAATTCTCCCCGCTCGGAAAATAGGAGGACCCCATGAACGACAACCCCCTGATTGGCTTTATCGTCATCGTCTTGGCCATGCTCGTCGGCTATGCGATTAACGTAATCCACCGCCGGAAGAAGTAATTCCACACTGGTATGATATTCATCCAATCATCGTCTCCCCCGTTGTTTATGCATTTGCCAAACAGCGGGGGATTTTTCTTTGCGCCCCGTGTAAGGCGCTTTATTCAGGTACAGTAATTGCAGGGCGCCTTTATTTAAGTAAAGCTACATAATGAGTATTCTTATCCGCTTATCGCATATTTTAGGACGCTCATCGAGTATTTCATCGAAATAGATGAATACTTCTTAGACTTCCGATAGGCTAATAGATGTATTTATTAGCTGAGATTCCGCACAGTTTTGTGGGGTCTCAACAGTTGGGAGGGATCATGAGGTTTACTCATCCTGTCAACACGCTCAAAAAGCTCGGCTGCGGCCTTGCGT
>CAUASQ010000105.1 GCA_958431945.1 uncultured Collinsella sp.
TGGTCTCAATCCTCAAGCACTTTAAGCTGCTCGTCGAGGGAACGACAGAGGAGCGTTCGGCCCAGGTCACGCGCGGCGGCGTGCCCATCGAGAGCGTCTCAGCTCCCAACCTCTGCGTGAGCAACGCGGCAGGCGCCCCGCTTTACATCTGTGGCGAGGCAATCGACATCGATGCCGATTGCGGCGGTTTCAACCTTGCGTGGGCTTGGATCTCGGGTATTCGCGCTGCAAGCAGCCTATAGCCGCGCAGTCTATAATCAAAACGCATTCGGGCCGTCTGGGACACCGGGCGGCCTCTTTCTTGCATCTAAGGAGACCTCGATGATCGAAATCACCCAAGTCCACGCGTCACTCGATGAGGCCGGCGACGAAACTGCCTGCCTTGCTATTGGGAGACGTGCCGTCAAACGAGCCCTGCGATGCGAGGATTCCCAGATTAAAGCCATTGAGCTCCATCGCAAGTCAATCGACGCCCGTAAAAAGCGAGATGTCCATTTTATTTTGAGCTTTCGAGTCGAGCTGACAAGCTCCCGACTCGAGCAGGAGGTGGTCGACCGCGTCGCCGAGCGCGACCGCTCGCGCATCCGCATGGTAGACGGCGAGGCTCCTTCATTCCCCAACCCTGTCCCAAATGCACCCAAGGGGCGTCCCGTCGTTGTCGGCGCCGGTTGCGCCGGTCTCTTCGCCGCCCTGACCCTTGCCGAAGCGGGCCTTAAACCCCTGCTCATCGAGCGCGGCGACCCCGCGCTTCGCCGCTCGGAAGCGATTGATCTCTTTCTTAAGGAGCGTATCCTCGACCCCGACAGCAATATCCAATTTGGCCTGGGCGGCGCAGGGACCTTCTCGGACGGCAAGCTCAACACGGGAACCAAGAATCCTGCCCATCGGCTGATTCTTGAGACCTTCGTCAAAGCGGGCTCACCTCGCGACATCCTGTGGGACGCCAAGCCGCACATTGGCTCCGACATCCTACCCACCGTCGTCACCAACATTTCTCAGCGCATCGAGCAACTCGGTGGAACCGTCCGCTATCGAACAAGGCTCGTCAATATTCGAACCGATGAATCTGGCGCCATCACCGGCGTCGATGTCCAACCGCCCCAAGAAACCACAAGCGAGACAATCGCCACAAAGCACCTCATTCTCGCCTGCGGCCATTCCGCCCGCGACGTATTCGAGCTTCTCAAAGAACATAACGTTGCCCTCGCGCAAAAGACCTTTGCCATGGGTGTGCGCATCGAGCATCCTCAGCGCGACATCGACCGTGCCCAATATGGCCCTTCGGCAGGGCACCCGGCACTCGGAGCAGCCCCCTACAAGCTTGTCGCCCATCTCCCCAACGGCCGCAGCGTGTTCTCATTTTGCATGTGCCCCGGCGGACAGGTTGTCGCGGCTTCTTCCGAGCAGGGCCATCTGTGCGTCAACGGTGCCAGCCTCAATGCCCGCGACGGGCGCAACGCAAATGCCGCCCTACTCGTCAACGTCACACCCGACGACCTTCCCGACGATGATCCGCTCGCAGGCATTGAGCTCCAGCGCGCCTGCGAGCGAGCCGCCTATCGCCTGGGTGGCTCTAACTGGAACGCGCCGGCACAGCTCGTCGGAGATTTCCTTGCGGGGCACGCCAGCACGGCACCCGGAAAGGTAAAACCAACCTATCCACTTGGCGTGACCTGGACGGCGATCGACGATGCCCTCCCGCAGCATATCGTCGAATCGCTTCGTTTGGGAATTCCCCTTCTCGGTAAGAAACTGCGTGGCTATGACCGCCCCGATGCGGTCCTCACTGGCGTGGAGACGCGTTCGAGCTCCCCGGTTACGGTCATCCGCGATCGAACATGCCACGCCGTGTCGACCCCGGGCCTTTACCCTTGCGGCGAGGGTGCCGGATATGCCGGCGGCATCATGAGTGCCGCCACCGACGGCATCCGTTGCGCTGAGGCGCTGATAGCAGACCTCTAGTGCACGAACTCTCGCGTCCGAACGACACAGGCCCCGAGCTCCACAGGGAACTCGGGGCCTGTTCACTACTTCCTGAATCGTGCACCCTGGCGTTTTCTGCCCGAAGCAAAGGTAGAGCCCTTGCGAGCCTGCGAACGCAAACGCTCAATCGTTTCGTCCTCAGATGCGCCCTCAAGCATCGCCCGAATCTGAACGACGGCATCGCGCAGACGCGCCGCCTCCTCAAAGTCCATGGCGGCGGAAGCGTTACGCATGTCTTCCTCCATGGTCTCGACGATCCGCACGAGCTCGTCATGCGGTAGCCCTTCCAGCTGCTCGGCAAGCGTTTGCTCGGGCGCCACCGTCTCCGGCGCGGCGCCCTCGCCGTTTTCATCGGGCGTATAGAACGCACCATGGCCCAGAGAGTCGCCCTTCGAGCGTCCCTTCGAGCCCACAGTCTTTTCGGCCTCGGCAATAAAACTCGAGATGTCGTTAATGGCCTTGCGGACCGTCTTGGGCACAATGCCATGCTCTTCGTTATATGCCATCTGAATCTCACGACGGCGCTGCGTCTCCTCGATGGCTTCTTTCATCGAATCGGTCACAACGTCTGCATACATGATGACCTCGCCGTCGGCATTGCGGGCCGCACGGCCAATCGTCTGAATCAGCGAACGGCGGTTGCGCAAGAAGCCTTCCTTGTCGGCGTCGAGAATTGCCACCAGCGAGACCTCGGGAAGGTCTAGACCCTCGCGAAGCAGGTTAATGCCAACGAGAACATCGATCTTTCCCTCGCGCAGCGTTCGCAGAATCTCGACACGGTCCATCGTCGCTGTATCGGAGTGCATGTAATTGACCTTAATGCCGGCATCAAGCAGATGGTCGGTCAGGTCCTCGGCCATGCGCTTGGTGAGCGTGGTCACCAGCACGCGCTCCTTGCGGGCAACGCGCTCGCGAATCTCGTCCTCAAGATCGTCAATCTGCCCACGAACCGGACGCACATCGATCTTGGGGTCGAGCAGGCCGGTCGGACGAATAATCTGCTCAACGTCGTTCTGGCTAACCCGCAGCTCATAGTCGCCCGGCGTGGCCGAAACGTAGATGAACTGGGGAATCCTCGCCTCAAACTCATCGAAGCGAAGCGGGCGGTTATCGAGTGCCGAAGGCAGACGAAAACCATGCTCAACCAGCGTCACCTTACGCGAGCGGTCGCCTTCGTGCATGCCGCGGATCTGCGGCACCGTTACATGGCTCTCGTCGATGATGCAGAGCATGTCCTTAGGAAAGTAATCGATCAGGGTAAACGGCGGCTCGCCCGGTTTTCGGCCGTCCAGATGACGCGAGTAGTTCTCGATACCGTTACAGAAACCCATGGTCTCGAGCATCTCGAGATCATAGTCGGTGCGCTGCTGCAGACGCTGCGCCTCGAGCAGCTTATCAGTCGCCTTGAGCTCGGCCACACGCTTCTCGCACTCTTCGCTGATTGATTTCAGAGCCGCTTTGACCTTAGGCTTCTCAGTCACGTAGTGCGAGGCCGGCCACACGGGAATGGCCTCGTACTCACGCAGCATCTCGCCGGTGACCTCGTCGATCTCGGCAATCAGCTCGACCTCGTCGCCAAAGAACTCAAACCGCAACGGATGCTCGGCATAGGGCGGATACACGTCGACGACATCGCCGCGCACGCGGAAGGTGCCACGTGCCAAATCATAGTCATTGCGATCGTACTGGATATCGATAAGCGCATGGATAAAGTCATCACGCTCGAGCGGCACCTTCTTGTCGACGTTTGGAGCTAGGCCCGCATAGTCCTCGGGGGAGCCAATGCCATAGATACACGAGACCGATGCGACGACGATCACATCGCGTCGAGATAGCAGCGATGCCGTCGCCTGATGGCGCAGCATCTCAACCTCTTCGTTAATCGAGGAGTCTTTCTCGATATACGTATCACTCTGCGGTACATATGCCTCGGGCTGATAGTAATCGTAGTACGACACAAAATAGACCACGGCGTTGTTAGGGAAGAATTCCTTGAGCTCGCTCGCGAGCTGAGCGGCAAGCGTTTTATTGGGAGCCATAACCAGCGTCGGCTTCCCCAGGGCCTCAATAGTCTTAGCCATCGTGAAGGTCTTGCCCGAACCAGTCACGCCCAGCAAAACCTGATAGCGATCTCCGTCCCTCACACCCTGCACAAGCGACTCAATGGCCTTAGGCTGGGAACCGGCGGGCTCGTATGGAGACACGACCTTAAACGGCACCTCAGAGCCCTCAACGCCAAAACGTTTGAGCTCTCCTCCAACACGCTCAACTTCAAATTCCGCCATGGATACTCCTAACTCATATATCTGCAGTATACGCAGGCGGCAGGCATAGTCCTATACGAACCGATCGGGATAGAGGGTCTTGTAGCGAACCCAGGCATTATTGACACGAATCAGATACGCCTGCGTCTCGGGAAAGGTGATTGCATTATGAAGCGACGTGCTCTGCTGCGCCCATCCGTCGACATTGCCCATGCCGGCGTTATAGGCGGCAATGGCACTGTCAGTCGACCCGTTAAAATACGTTAGAAGATACGAAAGATACGCACAACCAAACTCGATGTTCGTAGCGGGATCGTTAAGGTCGCCGGCTGAATACTCGCTGCCATCGACAAGACCCTTGGCAATCATATCCTGGGCAGTCTCGGGCATCAGCTGCATCAATCCCCGTGCGCCTTGATTCGACTCAGCCTCGGGATCCCAATTCGATTCCGACTTTATGACAGCGCACACCAGATACGGATCAAGATTGTGCGAAATGCTCGATTGCTTTACGTACGCCTCATAGTCAATTGGATACAAAGGCTTAAAGAAGGCGGCAGGGGCATACGAGTAGACGAGCGAAATAAGGCCGAAGACAAACATAACGGCAAGTGGCGCCACGCGATACCACGTAAAGAAACGTGTCTTAGGCATCGGTCTCCTCCCTATCCACTAGATCCCCGAAGCCATAACGCGCAAGCCATGCGTCCAGTTGTTCAAAGAGCGAGTTATCGCCTGCCTCATTATCGATTACCGTCGTAGCGAGATTGCAAAGCGAAGCCTCATCAGGTTGGCATGCTGAGCGCGCATCAAAATCAGAGGACTCCATACCACGATGAATGGCACGCTCGCGACGAACTGCTAAAGGAGCGCTGATAACCAGAATTTCATCAGCCAGGCC
The DNA here is from genome assembly GCA_958431945.1 of uncultured Collinsella sp. Classification (GTDB taxonomy): domain Bacteria; phylum Actinomycetota; class Coriobacteriia; order Coriobacteriales; family Coriobacteriaceae; genus Collinsella. Next base: position 5,149 of record CAUASQ010000105.1, read on the forward strand.
AAAAGCATCCTCAAAACCAGTCGGGGCAGAAACCTCGACAACCGCAAAGGGATAACGGGGGGACGAAACCGTGCAGCAAACCGGATCGAGAATCCTCAGTGACAGCTGTTCGATGAGAACCGGATGAACGATGTCGTTGAGCCGCGCAACTGTATCAGGAGAGGCGAAAGCTCGAGCAGCGAGGACATTGCGGCGAATGCCGCCCTCCCCGTCCAGAATGTCCCAACCGAATTCTTCGGCGAGGGCATTGACGATATCGGAGCCCGGCACATACAGCGATTTGGCAAGCTCATCAAGATCGATAAGCATGGCGCCATGAGATTCGAGGTAGCGGCAGGCAGTCGACTTTCCCGAAGCAATATTGCCCAAGACAAAAACGGTAAACATCAAGTCCTCCCTAACGCCAATGGGAGTTATTATCGCGCAAATACAAAAGAAGGACTCAAAATACAGCCAAACAGTAAGACAAGCCAAACGAAGGCGAGTTCTTGTATTACAACTCTCTATTAAACGCAAAAAGGGGGAGGCCGCGAGGCCTCCCCCTTCTTCAGTCCGTTGCGACGGCTCGG
>CAUASQ010000106.1 GCA_958431945.1 uncultured Collinsella sp.
ATTTGCGTTGCAGACTTAATCTTGATCATAGACCGAGAGCCTCTTTGACATCCCCGTACACGGTCTCGCGAGCCTGGTCACCGTTGACCGACTTGAGCAGACCCTGGCCACGATAGTAGTCGACGAGCGGGCTCGTGGACTTCTCGTAGACGTCGAGACGGTTCTTGATGGTCTCGGGCTTGTCGTCGTCGCGCTGATACATCTCGCCGCCGCACTTGGGGCAGGTGGCATCGGCAGCGGTGCCGGTGTAACCGCAGGCACGGCAGGTGCGACGCGAAGACAGACGATCGATGATGACCTCGGGGGCCACGTCGACCAGAAGAGCGCAGTCGATCTCGCGACCCATGGCGGAGAGCTCGGAATCGAGCGTCACAGCCTGGGCGGTGTTGCGCGGGAAGCCATCGAGGATGAAGCCCTGCTGGGCGTCATCGGCGGCAAGGCGTTCCTTGACAAGGTCGATCACGAGCTGGTCGGGAACGAGCTCGCCAGCGTCCATGTACTTCTTAGCCTGAATACCAAGCTCGGTGCCGCCCTTGACGGCAGCACGCAGCAGGTCGCCCGTGGAAATGTGAGCGACGCCAAACTCGGCGACGAGCTCCTGTGCGACGGTGCCCTTACCGGCACCCGGAGCTCCGAGCAATACGAGGTTCATGAGCAATCCTCCTCTAGCCTATTTAAAGAATCCATCGTAATCATACATCTTGATCTGGCCTTCGAGCTTATCGACCGTGTCGAGCACGACGCCGACCATGATGAGGATGGACGTGCCGCCAAATGCCTGGATCAGATGGTTACCCGTGAAGGAGAAGATGATCGAAGGCACGATGGCGATGAGCGCCAAAAAGACAGCGCTGGGAAGCGTGATCTTGTTGAGCGCGTTCTTGATGTAGGCCGCGGTAGCCCTACCCGGACGGACGCCCGGAATAAAGCCGCCCTGCTTCTTAAGGTTGTCGGCCGTGTCATCGGGGTTGAACACCATGGAGGTGTAGAAGTACGCGAAGAACACGATGAGGACAACGTTAAGCACCCAGTTGAGCCAACCGGTCGAAAGCGCAGAGGCAACTGCCTGAATCCAGCCGATGCCGGGGAAGAACACGGCAATCTGGGCCGGGAAGTACAGCAGCGCCGAAGCGAAGATGATCGGCACGACGCCCGCGGTGTTGACCTTGATGGGCAGGTAGGTGGTCTGGCCACCCATCATGCGACGGCCCACGACGCGCTTAGCGTAGGAGACCGGGATGCGGCGCTGGCCGCGCTCAAGGAAAACAATCAGCGGGATAACCAGCAGGATGATGGCGCAGATGATCACCATGGTGATGATGCCACCGGCATTGCCCTCGGTGCTGGAGAAGATAGCCTGCGGCAGACCGGCCATGATGTTCGCGAAGATGATCAGCGACATGCCATTGCCGATACCGCGCTGGGTGATGAGCTCACCAATCCACATGATCAGCATGGCGCCCGCGGTGAGTGTACCGACGATCATGAGGTCGAAGATGATCTCGGGAGCGCCGGCGCCATTGAAGCTGATGCCGAAGCTCTTAAAGAGGAAGAGGTAACCCACGGAGTTGAGGATTGCCAGAGCCAGGGTGAGGTAACGCGAATACTGCGTAATCTTGGTCTGACCGACCTCGCCCTCGCGGGCAAGCTCATGCAGGGAAGGCACGACGGCCTGGAGCATCTGGAGGATGATCGAGCTGGTGATGTAAGGCATGATGCCCAGCGAAAACACCGACACATAGCTCAACGCGCCGCCAGAGAAAAGATTCAGGAGGGCCATAGCACCTGCGGCGACCGAATTGTTATCGGTCGAGAAAAGGCCCAGCATCCCCTGGAAGGGAATGCCGGGCACAGGAACGTGCGCACCAATGCGGTACACGACGAGCATAGCTATGGTAAAAAGAATCTTTTCGCGCAATTCTTTGATGCGGAAAGCATTCTTAAGACCATTTAGCACGGCAGCTCGACCTTTCCGCCGGCGGCCTCGATCTTGGCCTGCGCAGAAGCGCTGACCTTGTCGACCTTGACCGTGAACTTCTTGGTGAGCTCACCATTGCCGAGCACCTTGACGGGCTCGAACTCGCTCTTGGTGATGCGAGCGGCCTTAAGAGCGGCACCGTCGATCACAGCGCCGTCCTCGAACTTACGCTCGAGACGCTCAACGTTAACAGCGGTGTACTCGATACGACGGGGGTTGCGGAAGCCCGGAAGCTTGGGCAGGCGCATAGCCAGCGGAGTCTGGCCACCCTCGAAGCCGGCACCCTTGGTGCCGCCAGAGCGGGAACCCTGGCCCTTCTGGCCGCGGCCAGAAGTGGTGCCGTGACCCGAAGAATTGCCACGGCCGACGCGCTTGCGGTTCTTGGTGGAACCGGGCGCGGGAGTAAGATCGTGAAGCTGCATTTGCTACTCCTCTACAATCTCGACAAGGTGCTTGACCTTGAAGATCATGCCGCGGACGGACTCGTTGTCAGCAATCTCGCGAACCTCGCGGATCCTGTGGAGACCGAGGGCACGGACAGTACGGACCTGGTCCTGCTTGCAACCGTTGGTGCTGCGGACCTGCTTGATCTTGATGGTGTCAGCCATGCTTAGTTCTCCTTACCGACGAACATCTCGGAGACCGTCAGGCCACGGCGAGCCGCGACGTCCTCAGGGCTGGAGAGCTCCTTGAGGCCCTCGACGGCAGCCTTGATGATGTTGAGGCCGTTGTCGGTACCGAGGGACTTGGACAGGACGTTCTTGATGCCAGCAAGCTCAAAGAGGGGACGCACAGCGCCGCCGGCGATAACGCCGGTACCCTCGACAGCGGGCTTGATGATGATGCGGCCGGCACCAAAGTGGCCGAGAACCTCGTGCGGGATGGTGCCCTGCTCGGTCACCGGCACGTGGAACATGTTCTTCTTGGCATCGAGAGATGCCTTGGAGATGGCCATGGGCACCTCAGCGGACTTGCCCATGCCAACGCCGACGTTGCCCTTGCCGTCGCCAACGACGACGAGAGCGACGAGGCTCATGCGACGACCACCCTTGACGGTCTTCGACACGCGGTTGATGTAAACGACGCGCTCCTCGAACTCGGAGGCCTCGCGCTGCTGCTTCTGATTACGAGCCATGTGCTACATACCTCCTAGAACTCGAGACCGGCGGCACGAGCACCGTCGGCGAGGGCCTTGACGCGGCCATGGTAGATACGGCCACCGCGATCGAAGGCGACCTTGGTGATGCCGGCCTCGATGGCGCGCTTGCCAACGAGCTGACCGACCTTCTCCGCAGCCTCCTTGTTCGAGGTGTGGGTGCCCTTGAACTCGGCCTCGAGGGTCGAGGCAGAGACGAGCGTCAGGCTGGAGCCCTTGCTGTCGTCGATGATCTGGGCATAGATGTTGGCGTTAGTACGGGTCACGCGAAGACGCGGACGCTCGGAGGTACCCGAGACCTTGCCGCGAACACGACGCTGACGACGCTTGAGGCCTTCCAGCTTCGCCTTATGCTTGTTCATACGTAAACTCCTAAAAAGGTTGATCTTGCCAGCACCTGACGGGGTGCTGGTCTTATGCGAGTGAGTCGGTTACGACTACTTGGCGGCCTTACCCAGCTTGCGGCGGATGTGCTCGCCAACGTAGTGGATACCCTTGCCCTTGTAAGGCTCGGGAGGACGATGGCCGCGGATCTCAGCGGCGATCTGACCGACCTGCTGCTTGTTGATACCCTTGACGTTCACGTGGGTGTTGTCGGGAACCTCGAAGGTGATGCCCTCGGGAGCCTCGACGATCACGGGGTGCGAGAAGCCCAGGGAGAACTCGAGGTTCTTGCCCTTCTGCTGCACGCGGTAACCGACGCCGGCGAGCTCGAGCTTCTTCTCGAAGCCCTCGGAAACGCCAACAACCATGTTGTGGATGAGGGCGCGGGTGAGGCCGTGGCGGGCACGGGTCTCACGCTCGTCGTCGGGACGGGAAACGGTGAGGACGTTGTCCTCGACGTTGATAGCGAGCTTCTCAAAGACATCGAGCTCGAGCTGGCCCTTGGGGCCCTTGACGACAACGTTGTTGCCGTTGACTGCCACTTCGACTCCGGCGGGAATCTGGACAGGCTTATTACCGATACGAGACACGGTGATCTCCTTTCCTTCTACCTACCGAGCGAATTACCAGACGTAAGCGATGATCTCGCCGCCGACGTTGTGCTTGCGAGCATCGCGGTCGGTCATGACGCCATGGCTGGTGGAAATAATGGCGGTACCAAGGCCACCGCGGACGCGGGGCATGTCGGCAACGCCGGTGTACTTACGCAGGCCCGGCTTGGAAATGCGGCGGATGCCGTTGATGACCTTAGCCTTCTTGGGACCATACTTAAGCGTGATGTGCAGAGTCTTCTGGGGAACGGTGTCCTCGACATCGTAGCCCTCGATGTAGCCCTCCTCGTGCAGAACACGAGCGATCTCGACGAGCTTCTTGCTGCTCGGCATGGAGACCGTGGCCTTGTTCACAGAGTTAGCGTTACGGATGCGCGTAAGCATATCTGCGATCGGGTCTGTAAGGTTCATACAGATTCTCCTTCGTTCTTGATGAACACGTGCTCTTGGTTCTTCGCCGCCCTTAACGGCAAAGCCTTTTTAGCGCGTTTTCCCTGTTCCAAACTGATGCTTGAAACGCTGGTAGTGACTTACCAGCTGGCCTTCTTAACGCCGGGAAGCTCGCCCTTGAGTGCAAGCTCGCGGAAGCAGACACGGCACAGGCCGAACTTGCGGTACACAGAGTGCGGACGGCCGCAGCGCTGGCAGCGCGTGTACTCACGAGTAGAGAACTTCTGCTTGCGATTGCACTTGACGATCATCGATGTCTTAGCCACTTATATCCTCCTCACATAGAGTATTGTTCGCCCCAAGCGCCGCCCCCTTGTGGGAACGGCGCTTATAGGGCAGGTGAACCTATTTCTTGAACGGGAAACCGAAGGCGTCCAGAAGGGCCTTGGCCTCCTCATCGGTGTTGGCGGTGGTCACGAAAGTGATGTCCATACCACGCTGGTGATCGACGGAGTCAAAGTCGATCTCGGGGAAGATGAGCTGCTCGGTGACGCCCATGGAGAAGTTACCACGGCCGTCGAAGCTCTTGGCGGAGATGCCGCGGAAGTCGCGGATACGGGGGATCGCGACGGAGGTCAGACGATCGAAGAACTCCCACATACGGTCGCCACGCAGGGTAACCTTGCAGCCGATCGGCATACCAGCGCGCAGGCGGAAGGTAGCGATGGACTTGCGGGCACGGGTGATCATCGGCTGCTGGCCGGTGATGGCGCGCAGGTCGCGCACGGCACCGTCGATGGCCTTGGAATCGGTAGCGGCCTCGCCGACACCCATGTTCACGACGATCTTCTCAAACTTGGGGATCATCATGACGTTCTCGTACTGGAACTTGTCCTGAAGCTGCTGCTTGACCTCGTTGTTGTACTTGGTCTTCAGACGCGGCACATACTTCTCTTCTGCCATTGTTCACTCCTTCTTGGGGTTTTAAGCACGGGGCGTGGCCACGATGGGTTGTCCTCGTGCCTCCTGGCTGCATCCGCGCCGCTCATGGCATTTTGCGGTTTGGACTCGACGCAGCAGGAGCCGACAAAACAATCGGTACTATACGCGCATCGGGAGCGTATTTCCAGAAAAACCTCGTCTGCCTGCACAACTCCACAACTCCCCCGCACAAATGG
>CAUASQ010000107.1 GCA_958431945.1 uncultured Collinsella sp.
GACATGATCGAGACCATGCTCGAGAACTGCCCGTCGGGCCCCATCCTCACCACGGATTGGGAGTACACCCCGCACAAGTACGCCATCGGCGCCACCGAGGCGCCGCGCGGCGAGGACGTGCATTGGGCCATGCTCGGCAACAACCAGAAGTGCTACCGCTGGCGCGCCAAGGCCGCCACGTACAGCAACTGGCCGGTCCTGCGCTACATGTTCCGCGGCAACACCGTGGGCGACGCGGCGCTGATCGTCGGCTCGCTCGACCCGTGCTACTCCTGCACCGACCGCGTGACGGTGACCGATGTCGCCGCCAAGCGCGACCACGTGCTCGACAAGGAGCAGTTCGAGAACGTCTGGCGCGACAAGTCGCCGCTTGCGGGCGAGGGCACCATGGCCGCTCCGCTCGATGAGGAGGCGCTCTAATATGCTGAAGCTTTGGAAGGTTAACGCCAAGGCCGGCGACGCGACGGTTAAGTACCCGTTTGCGCCGTTTCCCACCAACAAGGATATGCGCGGCAAGCCCGAGCACAACGCGGAGCTCTGCATCGCCTGCGGTGCCTGCGGCGTGGCGTGCCCGGCCGATGCCATTCGCATGGACACCGACCTTGCGGCCGATACCATCACCTGGTCGATCGACTACGGTCGCTGCATCTTTTGCGGCCGCTGCGAGGAGGCCTGCCCCATGGAGGCCATCAAGCTCACCGAGGAGTTTGAGCTGGCTGTTATGAGCAAGGACGATCTCACCAGTAAGAGCGTCTATACGCTCGAGCACTGCTCGCGTTGCGGCAAGCCGTTTGCCCCGCACAAGGAGATCGAATACGCCAAGCGCCTGCTGCAAAAGGCCGGCGGCATGGAGGCCGAGCAGGCCGCCCGTACCGTCGGCATGTGCCAGGAGTGCAAGCGCGAGCTCGACGCCCTGCGCGCCGCCTCGGCCGTCAAGACCGGCAACGCGCGCGGCATGGCTGCCAACGAGACGCTTGCGTCCGGTGAGCCCCAGGGCCCCGGCATGGAGTATCTGGGCGGCCACGGCGTGAACCCGGAGTATGTCGACCGCGAGCTCAACCCCGATGCGCCCGAGATTCCCGCCGGTCCTGCACCGGTCGAGGGCATCATCATGGATTTTGATACGAAGGAGGAGTAACCATGGCCGAACCCACGCTTTTGCCCGAGCGGCTTCAGTACCGCCCGACCAAGATCGAGCTCGACGAGAGCATCGAGAAGGCCAAGGCGACCCTTCTTAAGAAGATCAAGCGCTCGGTGTACGTCTACCGTGTCGACTGCGGCGGCTGCAACGGCTGCGAGATCGAGATCTTCGGTTCCATCACGCCCGTCTTTGACGTCGAGCGCTTTGGCATCAAGGTCGTGCCCTCGCCCCGCCACGCCGACGTGCTGCTGTACACCGGTGCCGTGACACGTGCCATGCGCATGCCGGCCCTGCGCGCCTTTGAGGCCGCACCCGATCCCAAGATCGTGGTGTCCTATGGTGCGTGCGGCTGCACCGGCGGCATCTTCTACGACAACTACTGCGTCTGGGGCGGCACGGACAAGATTCTGCCGGTCGATGTCTACATCCCCGGCTGCCCGCCCAGCCCCGCGCAGACCATCTACGGCTTTGCCATGGCGCTTGGTCTGCTGGACCAAAAGCTCCATGCCGAGACCACGGTGGAGGCCGCCGGCGAGCAGGCCGGTATCCTGCACCCCGGCGTGCCGTACAAGCTGCGCGTTGCCATCGAGCGCGAGGCTCGCGCCATGAGCGGCTACCGTTATGGCCGCGACCTGGCTAACGAGTTTATGGATACGCTCGAGGGCGCGCCCAAGGGCGATATCCGCGGTGCCATGGCGCTGCTCATCGACAAGCAGGACGATCCGCGCCGCGTCGAGGTGTACTCGGCGCTGCAGGATCTGGTGCTGGCCGGAGGTCGCTAGATGGAACTCACGGACCGCTCTGGTTACTTTGCGGGCCCCGGTATGCTCGGCGGCTCCTTTGGCGATGCCTCGCGCGCAAGCGACGAGGCCGCCGAGGGCGTCGTCGACCCCTCCCTGGGCCATGCGCCCGACCAGGTGGTCTTTTACGAGCTCACGCGTAAGTTTGTGGAGACCGAGGAAGACGTTCCCCAGGAGGCCTGCGACGTGCTTTACTACACGCTCGCCGTGGGCCACCACACCGGCGTGCTCGACTGCTTTGAGCCGCGCCTGTCGGTGCCGGTGGATGTGTTCTATGCGCTTATCGACGCGCTGCCGGAGGGGGAGGCCAAGACCAAGTTCGAGGCCATCCGCTCCTTTGGCGAGTGCCAGCTCGACAAGGCGGCGGTGCCGTCGCTGCTCGAGGCCTGCGACACGCTGCTCGACGAGCGCGGTTTTCGCGGGTCGGCCAAGGCCGGCATCTCGGTGTTCGACGACGACTTTGGCCTGCATGCCCAGCAGGTCGCGTTTTTAATGAAGTTTCGCGATCTGGTGGAGCGCGTGCGCGATGTGTCGGGCGTGTATCTGACGGGGAGGTTGCAGTAATGGGTTGCGTTGTGGATGGACGTGTGAACGGCGCCCCGTTTGCGGGCATCGTGCTCACGGCGGGAAGCGTGCTGCGTGCCGACGATGCCGCCGGCCCCGTGCTCTCCAAAAAGATGGAGGACGCGCCCATCGCCGGTTGGTACACCATCGACGGCGGCCAAACGCCCGAGGATGACATCATCGAGGTCAAGCGCGAGCGTCCGCCGCGTCTGGTCTTGGTCGATGCCGCCGACATGGCGCTGCCCGTTGGGTCCATCCGTTTGCTCGACAAGTGCGATGTGGCCCGCAAGTCGATGTTCACCACGCATTCGCTTCCTTTGTCGATTCTGATCGAAGAGATTGAGCAATCGTGCGATGATATCGTCTTCGTCGGGATTCAGCCGGGCGACACGGAGTTCTACAACCCCATGTCCCCGGAAGTCTTTGACGCCGTCGACGCCGTGTACGACGCCGTGGCCGCCAACGACTTTTCCCACTTTGTCCGCTTGGGGCAAGAGCAGTAGGAGCACTTGTTCCATTTTGTTAGGAAAGAAGTGATTGACATGGCAGATTCCAAGGTGGAGTATCCCGCTCCCGATTGCCTGGCGCCCGCCGCGATCGAGGCCAAGACCGAGGCCGCCGGCGTGACCAAGGCTAACCTGCCGGTCGCTAAGGCCTTTCTGTTGGCAATGTTCGCCGGTGCGTTCATTGCCTTCGGCGGTCTGTTCTTTACGGTGTTTTTGAGCGACAACACGCTGGGCTGGGGTGCTCAGCGCGTCGTGGGCGGCCTGTGCTTTTGCCTGGGCCTGGTGCTGGTACTGGTGTGCGGCGCCGAGCTGTTTACCGGCAATTCGCTTATGGTCTGTGCGCTCAAGAGCAAAAAGATCACCCTGGCTCAGATGCTCAAGGCCTGGGTCGTCGTGTGGGTCGGCAATTTTGTCGGTGCCCTGTTCATCGTCTTTTTGGTGTACATGGCCGGCATCTATAAGCTTAACGGCGAGGCGGTTGCCAATTCCATGGTGAGCGTCGCCGCCGGCAAGGTGACGATCGACTGGGTGACGATCTTCTTCCGCGGTATCCTGTGCAACATCTTTGTGTGCCTGGCCGTGTGGATCGGTACCGCCGGCAAGACCGTGGTCGATAAGGTTGTGGGCATTCTGCTGCCCATCGCCGCCTTTGTGGCCTGCGGTTTTGAGCACTGCGTCGCCAACATGTACTTTTTGCCCATGGGGGCCGTGATGCACGCGTGCGGCTACGGTGCCGACGTCGTCGGCGCCGATGCACTCAACGCCGCGGGCATTGCGTTTAACCTGACCGCCGCCACGCTGGGCAACATCGTGGGCGGTGCGGTTCTGGTCGCGCTCGGCTACTGGTTTATCTACGCCAAGAAGTCCGAGGCGTAAGGTATCGTCTGTTTGACGTTAGGCCTCCCGCGGGGCGTTGCCGTGCGGGAGGCTTTTTGGGCCTGGGGCCCGTTGCCGGGCTTTTGGCCTGTTGTGTTTGGCTGATGAAAGGGGTAATCGAGATGGCATCTGCTGTGAAGCGTGACGGTCGCGCCGTGGTGACCACATGCGGGGGATGCTATGCCGATTGCGCCTTTGCGGCACGCGTTGAGGACGGTCGCGTGGTGGCCGAGTTGCCGGTGCCGGGGCATCCGTGCGCGGCGCGTGCCCTGTGCGCCCGCGGGCGCCATCGCCTGGACATGCCGTTTGACGAGCACGATCGCATTGTGCACCCCATGCGCCGACGAGCTGATGGCTCGGGGTTCGATGCGATTACCTGGGACGAGGCGTTTGCCCAGATTGCCGAGCGTCTTTTGGGGATTGTTGACGAACGCGGGCCCCGTGCGCTGGGCATGACGCTCGGCGTGCCCTCGTTCGACCGTTACTGGGCGTATCGCTTTATGCATGCGCTTGGTTCGCCCAACGTGTACGGAGCTGACGGTGCCTGCGAGGTAAGCCGACTTACCGGTTGGGAACACAGCCTGGGCTATAGCCCCGCCTCCGACCTGGCGCATACCGATTGCATCATGTACCTCGGGCGTTCGCTGGTGGATTCGTCGACGATGAGTGCCGTTGATGCGCTCAACGATGCCCGTCGCCGTGGGGCGAAGATTATCGTGGTCGACCCCCGGCGCAGCGGTTCAGCTGCTATTGCCGACCGCTGGCTGCGCGTGCGCCCGGGCTGCGACCTGGCCTTGCTGCTGGGTATCGCACATGTGTTGATTGCCGAGGACCTGTATGATCACGAGTGCGTGACCCGCTATACCACGGGTTTTGACGAGCTGGTGCAGGCGGCCCGTGCTTGGACGCCCGAGTGGGCCGAGTCGATGTGCGACGTGCCGGCCGCAGAGATCGCCGCCACGGCGCGCGATCTAGCTGCCGCCGCGCCCGCTGCCGTGGTGGACGCCGGCTTTCATGGCGGCATTGGCATTGCGTATGCCAACAGCACCCAGACTGCGCGCGCGATTTGTTTGGTCGATGTGCTGCTGGGCTGTATTGGACATGCGGGCGGCGCGCTCAATCCGCCCACGCCGCTTGCGCTGGGCGACTTGGACCCTGCGCGCTTCGCGATGCCGTCGGTGCCGCGTGAGCCTAAGTTGGGGTCCGAGCGCTATCCACTGGTCGATTCGGTGCGCGGCCTGTGTACGACCATCGGTCAGTCGATTCTTGCCGGCGATTTGCGCGGGCTCATCGTCTATGCCAGTAACCCCGGTGCGGGCTATGGTAACGCCGGGGCGTGGCTATCGATTCTGGAACAACTTGACCTGCTCGTGACGATTGATATTCGCTGGTCCGAGACGGCGCGTGCTTCTGACTTCGTGCTGCCCGACGTGACGTATCTGGAGGCCGACCGCGGCGTGGGTACGGTCGTGGGCCGCAACGACGCGCGCCTGTTCTACCGCAATGCCGTGTTGCCCGTGCAGCATGACGACACGCGTCCCGGTCGGGAGATTTTTACCGGTCTGGCGCAGGCGTGTGGCGTGGGCGAGTACTTCCAGTTTACGTCTGACGATCTGGCGGCTGCCCAGGTGGCGCCTTTTGGGATCAATCTGGACGAGCTCAAGGAGCGCGGCTGGGCCGACACGGGCGTTGCGTTGCCGTCGCGTACGGGCGAGCCGGCGATTCCCTTGGATGGCGGCAAAATTGCGCTGGCAAGCGACGTATGGGAACGAGCCGGCCTGGGTCGTGTACCCAACTGGATCGC
>CAUASQ010000108.1 GCA_958431945.1 uncultured Collinsella sp.
TAGACCGCTATGGCTCGCTCGCCGGCGGGGGTGAGGGTGGATCCGCGGGCTCCGTCGCGCTCGATGAGTTTGCAGCCCAGCTGACCTTCGGCCTCGTTCACGATGCGCCAGGCCTTGGAATACGCCATGCCCATGCTCTTGGCGGCGCGGTTGAGCGAGTGCTCGCGGGCGATACCCTGCAGCAGCAAGACACAGCCGTGTCCAAACACGCCCGGCAGATCTTTGTCGCACGCTTGAATGACCAACTTTGCCGTCGTCTTGTACTCCATACGCTCCACGTCTCCCCGCTAAAGTGTTTGCTGGGCAAACGCAAAGCCTGCGTCAAGCCCTCGTGTGCTCTTCTTAAATCATGCATTGTAGCAGTCAAAGTGCGTTAAGATAATTCGCCAGTATTGGGCGCCCAAGGTTGGGCTGGGTCCTACGAGGCCTGCAGCCGACCGGTCGCATGGAAAAAGGAGAAACATGGCTACGTTCTTTCCCGGTGAGTCCCACACGTTTTCGGAGTATCTGCTGGTCCCTGGTTACTCGTCCTCGCAGTGCATCCCCAACAACGTCTCTCTTAAGACGCCGCTAACCCGCTTTAAGCGCGGTGAGAAGCCGGCAATCACCCTGAACATCCCCATGGTTTCCGCCATCATGCAGTCCGTCTCGGGCGTCGACATGGGTGTCGCGCTCGCTACCGAGGGTGGCCTGTCCTTCATTTACGGTTCCCAGAGCGCCGAGTCCGAGGCCGCTATGGTCAAGGCCGTCAAGGATCACAAGGCCGGCTTCGTTCAGTCCGATTCCACGCTGACCCCCGACATGACCATGGAGCAGGTCATCGAGCTCAAGGAGAAGACCGGTCACTCCACCATGCCGGTTACCGACGACGGCACTCCCAAGGGTAAGCTCCTGGGCATCGTCACCAGCCGTGACTATCGCCCCAGTCGTGATGACCACCAGACGAAGGTCTCTGAGTTCATGACCCCGCGTGAGCAGCTCATCGTGGGCGACAAGAACATCAGCCTCAAGGTTGCCAACGACGTCATCTGGGACAACAAGCTCAACGCCCTGCCCATCGTCGACGACAACGATCACCTGATGGGAATCGTCTTCCGCAAGGACTATGACAGCCACAAGACCAACCCCAACGAGCTGCTCGACGGCGACAAGCGCTACATGGTCGGCGCCGGTATCAACACCCGCGACTATGCCGAGCGCGTGCCTCTGCTCATCGAGGCCGGCGCCGATGTCCTGTGCATCGACTCTTCCGAGGGCTTCAGCGAGTGGCAGAAGCGCACCATCGAGTGGATCCGCGCCAACTACGGCGAGGACGTCAAGGTCGGTGCCGGTAACGTCGTCGACGCCGAGGGCTTCCGCTTCCTGGCAGACTGCGGCGCTGACTTCATCAAGGTCGGTATCGGCGGCGGTTCCATCTGCATTACCCGTGAGACCAAGGGTATCGGCCGTGGCCAGGCCACCGCGCTGATCGACGTCTGCCGCGCTCGCGACGAGTACTACGAGGAGACCGGCGTTTACGTGCCCGTGTGCTCCGACGGCGGTATCGTCTACGACTACCACATGACGCTCGCCCTTGCCATGGGTGCCGACTTTATGATGCTGGGCCGCTACTTCGCCCGCTTTGACGAGAGCCCGACCGAGCGCGTCAACGTGAACGGTCAGTACATGAAGGAGTACTGGGGCGAGGGTTCTGCGCGTGCCCGCAATTGGCAGCGCTACGACCTGGGTGGCGCCGCGAAGCTCAGCTTCGTCGAGGGCGTCGACTCCTACGTTCCCTACGCCGGCTCCCTCAAGGACGGCGTGGGCGGCACGCTCTACAAGGTCAAGTCCACGATGTGCAACTGCGGCGCCCTCTCGATCCCCGAGCTCCAGGAAAAGGCACGCCTGACGCTGGTCAGCTCGACCTCGATCGTCGAAGGCGGCGCCCACGACGTTGTCGTGAAAGACTCCCAGCAGAGCGTTTCCTATCGATAAGGTAAGAGCTGCATATCAAAGGTTGAGCATCAACCACGTTATTTAGATAAAGCGAGATGCCTGCAAGTCGCAGACATCTCGCTTGTTGTATTTGCTATCATCATGCGAGTTAACGATGTGGCGGGGCGTTCTTACCTTTGCTCGCTGCAAGTTCCGCACGAGCCGAAGAGCACTTAATGTGCTCTTCGTGCGAGCAGGACTGTCCGCAGCAGCGAGTAAAGGTAAGAACGCCCCGCCCCAACCCAGCTAACAAAGGAGCTGATATGTGCGATTGCACAGATCATAAGGACGAGATCCCTGTCTACGACGCGCAGGCCATTGAGTCCAGGTGGATGAAGGCCTGGGAGGACTCCAACCTCTTTGCCGTCGACACCGACGACAGCAAGCCCAAGAAGTACGTGCTCGAGATGTTCCCGTATCCGTCGGGCGACCTGCACATGGGCCACGCGCGCAACTATACCATCGGCGATGCCATGGCCCGTCAGGCCCGCATGCGCGGCTTTGACGTGCTGCACCCCATCGGCTTTGACGCCTTTGGCCTGCCCGCCGAGAACGCCGCCATCAAGCACAATACGCAGGCTGCCGCCTGGACGTATAAGAACATGGACCAGGCGCTCGCCACGATGAAGCGCATGGGCTTCTCTTACGATCTGGATCGCATGGTCAAGACCTGCAGCCCCGACTACTACCGCTGGGGCCAGTGGATCTTTGAGAAGCTGTGGGAAAAGGGCCTGGTCTACCGCAAGAAGAACCCGGTCAACTGGTGCCCTAACTGCAAGACCGTTTTGGCCAACGAACAGGTCACCGAGGGCAAGTGCTGGCGCTGCGGCACCGAGCCCGAGAAGCGCGACCTTGAGCAGTGGTACTTCAAGATTACCGAGTACTCCCAGGAGCTGCTCGACGACCTGGAGAAGCTCCCCGGCTGGCCCGAGCGCGTCAAGCAGATGCAGGCCAACTGGATCGGTCGCTCCGAGGGCGCCGAGGTTGACTTTACCCTGTGCGACCAGGATGGCGAGCCCATCGAGGGCGACGAGGGTAAGATCACCGTCTTCACCACGCGAGCCGACACACTCTTCGGTGTCTCCTTCTTTGTCCTGGCTCCCGAGTATGCGCGCCTGCACGAGCTCGTCGAGGGCACGGAGTACGAGGAGGCCGTGACCAAGATCGTCGAGGACTCTAAGCATATCTCTGCCGTCGAGCGTGCCCAGGGCACCCTCGAGAAGCACGGTGCCTTTACCGGCCGCTACGTGGTAAACCCCGTCAACGGCGAGAAGGTCCCCGTGTGGGTTGCCGACTATGTCGTTGCCGACTACGGCACCGGCGCCGTCATGGCCGTTCCCTGCGGCGACCAGCGCGACTTTGAGTTTGCCCGCAAGTACGACCTGCCTATTGTGCCGATCATCCTGGACGATGACGATCGTGCTGCTGTCGAGGCTAGTGGCGAGACCATCGATACCTTCCATGCCGAGACCGTCGACTGGGATTGCGCCCACGCTGCCGAGGGCACGCTTGTCCAGTCCGGCAAGTACACCGGCATGCGCGGCGGCAAGCACTCCGAGGGCGAGGCTGCGATCGTGGCCGACCTCGAGGCCATGGGCTGCGGCCGTCGCAAGGTCGAGTTCCGCCTGCGCGACTGGCTCATCAGCCGTCAACGCTATTGGGGCAACCCCATCCCGGCCATCCGCTGCGAGCACTGCGGCATTGTGCCCGTGCCCGAGGATCAGCTGCCGGTGACGCTGCCCGAGAACCTGGACCTGGGCGCAGGCGAGACCCTCGCCGAGTGCAAGGAGTTCTACGAGACCACCTGCCCGGTCTGCGGTCGCCCGGCCAAGCGCGAGACCGATACCATGGACACCTTCACCTGCTCCAGCTGGTATTACCTGCGCTATACCGACCCGCACAACACCGAGCTGCCCTTCTCCAAGGAAGCCGCCGACCGTTGGATGCCCGTCGATAACTACATCGGCGGCATCGAGCATGCCATTTTGCACCTGCTCTACAGCCGCTTCTTTACCAAGGCGCTGCGCGACCTGGGCCTGCTGAGCGTTGACGAGCCCTTTACCAACCTGCTGTGCCAGGGCATGGTCAAGGACGAGAACGGCGACACCATGTCCAAGTCCAAGGGCAATGTGGTGCCCCCGAGCTCGGTTATCGAGCCCTACGGCGCCGACACCATGCGCCTGGCGATCCTGTTTATCGCCCCGCCCGAGAAGGACTTCGACTGGGATCCCAAGGCCGTCGAGGGCGCCAACCGCTTTATCAAGCGCGCCTGGCGTATCGTGTGGCAGCTCGTCCAGTCGGGCGACGTCAACGTAACCTTCGACAAGTCCGCGCTCGACGAGACCGCGATGAAGCTCTACCGCGAGCGTCATCGTACCATCGCCAAGTGCACCGAGGACTTCGATCGCGGCCAGTTCAACACCGCGATCTCGGCCGTCATGGAGCTCGTCAACGCGGCGAGCGCCTACCTTAACGCCACCGAGGGTGCTGACCGCGACAAGGCCCTGTGCTACGGCGTGGCCAAGGACATCGTGAGCGTCCTGGCGCCCATCTGCCCGTTCTGGGCCGACGAGCTGTGGCACGAGGCACTCGGCTGCGAGGGCAACGCCTACACCGCCGCCTGGCCCGAGTTCGACCTGGCCGAGTCCATCGAGGACACGGTGCAGATCGTCGTCCAGGTACTCGGCAAGGTCCGTGGCCGCATTGACGTGGCCCGCGATGCCTCCAACGAGGAAATGCAGGCTGCCGCCGAGGCTGCCGTTGCCAAGTGGACCGAGGGCAAGACGGTCGTCAAGGCCATCTGCGTGCCCGGCAAGCTGGTTAACCTGGTGGTCAAGTAAGCGCTGCGCGCATAGTTGACGCATAAAAGACGAGGGGCGATCCGGTTGGGTTGTCCCTCGTTTTGCATGTACCTGCCTAGGTGCCTTCGGTCAATTGTCCTATTCTTGTGGAGAAGCTGTGCGCACGCTGACCTGCAGATTCGTACTGTGCTTGCACGTTTCCGCAGCTATTGGTATAGTTTGCTTGCAAATGAAGTTGTAATTGAAAGAAGTGGGGTTTCGGCCCCGCTTCTTTTTTGTATGGATGGAGGTGCCGCAATGGTCAAGACCAAGACCGAGCAGGCGATCATCAACGCGCTCGAGGCCGTCGCTCCCCAGCACGATGTCGACATCGTCGACGTCGAGCTCGTGGGTGCCACCAAGGCCCCCTGCGTGCGTGTGCGTATCGAGGGTGCCGAGGGTCAGAGCCTGTCGCTCAACGACGTCACGGCCAACACCAAGTGGGTCGGCGATGTGATTGAGGAGCTCGACCCCATCTCTTCGAGCTATACGCTCGAGGTGTCGAGCCCGGGTATGGCGCGCCCGCTGCGCCGCCCGTGCGACTTTGCCCGCTTTGTGGGCGAGAACTGTGAGCTTACCTCCACCGCCACCGAGGGCCGTCGCAAGTACGCCGGCAAGATTGCCGCCGCCACCGAGACGAACGTGACCCTCGAGCTCGAGGACGGCGAGTCCGTTACCCTCGATTTCTCTGATGTTAAAAAGTGCAAGTTGAAGCCCACCTACGACTTCAAGCCCGCGAAGGAAGGAAAGTAAGATGGCAGCATCCGACATGATGTCCGCCCTGATGGAGCTTTGCCAGGAGAAGCACATCGACCAGCTCTACCTGATCGACCGCCT
>CAUASQ010000109.1 GCA_958431945.1 uncultured Collinsella sp.
ACGTTATAATGACCATAACGAAAAGGAGGAGGCAAGATGAATCAGATCATTCTCGCATCTCATGGCGGCCTGGCCGCAGGCGCCAAAGACACGCTCGAGATGGTTCTCGGCGACGTGTCGAACGTCCACGTCGTGTCGCTTGCTCGTGACGACAAGGAGCCCATCACCGATAAGGTGGACGCCATGATCGCCGCGTTCAACGCGGACGACACCGTCTATGTGCTGACCGATATGCTCGGCAGCTCGGTCAACAACAACATGGTCGAGCTTTCCAAGAACGGCACGAAGTTCACGGTTGTCAGCGGTTTCAATATTCCGCTGGCGCTGACGCTCGCTATGAGTCCCGTCCCCGTCAAGGGTGCCGAGCTCGCGGCCCTCATCAACGAGGCCCGCACCGGTCTGACCAACCCCAACGCACCGGTCGAGGCTGCCGCGGCTCCCGCCAAGAAGGCTAAGGCGTCCCGTCACAGCTCCGGTCCCGCCAAGATCGTCCTCGCACGTCTTGACTACCGTCTGCTGCACGGCCAGGTCGTCTTTACCTGGACCACCAAGGTTCAGGCCGAGCGCATCATCGTCGTCGACAACGCTGCCGCCAACGATGACATCAAGAAGGGCGCTCTTAAGCTGGCCAAGCCCCAGGGCGTGCGCCTGAACGTCTTCACCGTCGAGCGTGCCCTCGCCAAGATGGACAAGCTCAACACCCTCGGCGAGCGCGTCATGTTCGTCTTTGGCAACACGGCCGAGATGCTGCAGTTCTGCCAGGGCTACAAGCTCGACGCCATCAACCTGGGCGCCACCGCCAACCACGACGGTGCCGATCAGGTCGGTGGCAAGGACAGCTCCGTCTTCCTCGACGCCAACCAGAAGGCCGACGTCAACCAGCTGCTCGACATGGGCATCAAGCTCTACGTCCAGCAGACCCCTACGTATCAGAGCGTCGACATCGACGCCAAGCTGTAATCAACCAGGCTTTTGCCTGACTGAAAGGAGAAGGGTATGAATACGTTCATCAGTGCGGTGCTCGTCGGCCTCGTCGGCGTGTTCTGCATGTGGGACTCCCGCCTGCTCGGTCGTCTTAACTTCGAGCAGCCCCTCGTTGGCGCTACGCTCGTCGGTCTGCTGCTGGGCGATGTGCCCACCGGCCTTGCCGTCGGTGCCGCCGTCGAGCTCGTGTCCATGGGCCTGGTGCAGGTCGGCGCCGCCGTTCCGCCCGATATGGTCCTGGGCGGCATCGTGGCCGCTGCCTTTGCGTGCTTGACCGATGCTTCCGCCGAGACCGCCATGACGATCGCCATCCCGGTCGCCGTCCTGGGTCAGCTCCTCGGCATCGTGTTCCGCTCCATCATCGCCGCCCTCACCCATGTGGCAGATAGCGCGATCGATAACGGAAAGTTCAAGACCGCCTACCGTATGCACATCTGCGCCGGCTCCGGTCTGTACGCCGTCATGTACTTCCTGCCGATCTTCCTCGCCGTCTTTGTTGGCACCGACCTGGTTCAGGCCATCGTCAACATGGTTCCCGAGTGGCTGTCCACTGGTCTTAACGTTTCGACCAAGATCATGACCGCCTACGGCTTGGCCCTGCTGCTCACCATGATGATCAAGAAGGGTATGACTCCGTTCCTGTTCATCGGTTTCCTGCTCGCCGCTTACCTCAACCTGTCCGTCATCGCGGTCGCTCTGATCGGTGTGTGCCTGGCTGTCGTCTTCATGGGCTTCAAGTTCAACGGTTCCCATGCAGCCGCCGGTGTCGATTCCGACTACGATCCGCTCGAAGACGACGAAGACTAAGGAGGAACACACTATGGCAACCGCAACCAAGGACGTGTCCCTGAACAAGAAGGTCAGCCAGTTCTTCTGGCGCTCCTGGGCCATCCAGGCCTCTTGGAACTACGAGCGTCAGATGAACATGGGCTTCCTCTACGGCATGGTTCCCACGCTCGATCGCCTCTATCCGGATGAGTCCGACCCCAAGCAGCTCGCTGCTAAGAAAGAGGCTTACCACCGTCACATGGCGTTCTACAACTGCACCCCGCAGACGAGCGCTTTCATCCTGGGCCTCGCCGCCTCCATGGAGGAGGAGTACGCCAAGGATCCCGAGAACTTCGATCCCGATTCGATCAACGCGGTCAAGACCTCCCTCATGGGTCCGCTTTCCGGCATCGGTGACTCCTTCTTCCAGGGCACCATCCGCGTTATCGCCTTTGGCCTGGGCGTTCAGCTGGCTCAGCAGGGCTCCATCATGGGCCCGATCCTGGCCATGCTCATCTCCATCGTCCCCTCTGTGCTGATCACTTGGTTCGCAGCCAAGATGGGCTATCAGGGCGGCCACGAGTACCTGAGCAAGCTTCAGGGCGGCGACCTCATGGAGAAGCTCATGTATGTCTGCGGCATCGTGGGCCTTATGTCCGTGGGCGGCATGATCGCTACGCTGATCGGCGCCACCACCCCGCTGCAGTTCGCTGAGGGCACTGTCGTGATCCAGGACATCCTGGACGGCATGATGCCCCAGATGATCTCCCTTGGCCTCACTGGCCTTATGTACTGGCTCATCAAGAAGAACGTCAACACCGGTTGGCTTCTCGTGATCGCCATCGTGGGCGGCATCGCCCTCTCCGCGGCCGGCATCCTGGCCTAGTCGCGACTAAGCGCCTAACCGCTTTCCCCCGGGGGCCTGCCTGGCATCCCATACCCCAGGCAGGCTTCCATCCCTAAATGTGTCAAAGGGCAGTCCCTTTGTCACATCCTCAACGGGCCGGCGACTCGGTCCAAACCACGGTAACCCTGCGAGCGCCCGGCAATGTGGCGCCGCAAAAATCGAAAGGAATGTGTCAGATGTACGAGATCGACCTTAACCTCCCTAAGCAGATCGTCGCTGACGTCCTGTCCAACCACGAGATCCACAGCGTCGCCTTCGTCGGCTGCGGCGCTTCCATGTCCGACCTTTACCCCGCCAAGTACTTCCTGGCCAACAACACGGACAAGCTGAACGTTCAGATCTTCACCGCTAACGAGTTCAACTACGACACGCCTTCCTGGGTCAACGAGCACACCTTCGTGATCACCTGCTCCCTCGGTGGCTCCACGCCCGAGACCGTCGAGGCCAACAAGACCGCCAAGAAGCACAACTGCCCGGTCGTTTCCCTCACCAACAAGGCTGGCTCCGCTCTGACCGTCGACGCCGACCATGTCATCGTTCACGGCTTCCACGCCAACTACGCTGCCAAGTGCGAGAAGCCCGGCTATGCTATCGCTCTCGCTGTCGAGATCCTTCAGCAGACCGAGGGCTATGACCACTACGAGGACATGATCACCGGCCTCACCAACATCTTCGATCTCTGCGAGAACGCCGCTCAGCACTGCAAGAAGCTCGCCAAGAAGTTCGCCGAGGACTTCAAGGACGACAAGATGATCTACTTCATGGCTTCCGGTGCCTCCGAGAAGATGGCTTATTCTCACGCCGCCTTCCTGTTCACCGAGATGCAGTGGATCGACGCCGCCGCCTACAACACCGGCGAGTACTTCCACGGCCCGTTCGAGGTTTCCACCGAGGGTAAGCCCTACGTCTTCTTCATGTCCGATGGCGCCACCCGTCCGATGGACGCCCGCGCCCTCACCTTCCTTGAGCGCATGGGCGCCAAGGTCGCTCTGATCGACTCCAAGGACTACGGCCTGGCTGATGCCGTGCCCGCGAGCGTCATCACCTACTTCAACCCGCTGCTGCACCTCGCCGTTATGCGCGAGTACGGCAACCAGATCGCCGAGGCCCGTCAGCACCCGCTGACCATGCGTCGCTACATGTGGAAGCTTTCCTACTAATCACAAGTAAGTAGACCTTACGGGTTGATTGAGAGGGGATGGGGTTTGCGCCCCGTCCCCTTTTTTGCTTTGGGGAGGGCGCGCCTGTCGCGTCGCAAAACCCAAGATAAAACCTACCAAAATAAACCTGTCCCTTTTTGGCAGGTGGGAGGAGATGCATATGATCAAGGCAGTGCTGTTTGACATGGACGGCGTGCTGGTCGATACCGAGTGGTTCTACAACCGTCGCCGCGTGGCGTTTATGGAGGAGAAGGGCTTCCACTTTGACGAGATCCCCGATCTTTCGGGGTCTAACGAGCCGGCCATTTGGGAGGCGCTGGTGCCCGACGATGTTGAGCTGCGCGAGCGCCTACGCGTGGAGTACAAGCAGGTCTACAGCCCGGACCACCCCGTTCCGTATGCCGAGCTGCTCAACGAGCAGACGGAGCCGGTGATGCGTGAGCTGCACGAGCGTGGCGTGAAGTGTGCCATCGCGAGCTCGTCCTATCGCGAGTTGATCGACGAGCTGGTGGAGATTGCCGGTATCGCCGACGTGCTGGACTACACCATCAGCGGTCACGAGTGCAGTGCGTTTAAGCCCGACCCCGAGATCTACCTGCGTGCCATGGAGGCGCTGGGTGTAGAGCCTGCCGAGTGCCTGGTTATCGAGGACTCGCCTTTGGGCATCGAGGCCGGCAAGCGCTCCGGTGCCCGCGTCCTGGCACTGCGTCCGCACGAGGGCGTCAACCTCGATCAATCGCGAGCCGATGCCGTTATCGATAATCTGACCGACATTTTGGCCGCTTTGTAGCGTCAATCCGCCGCGAGAAGCACTGATTCACGCGTCTTTTGCTGCGGATTGGCTTAATTTGTCATCTATTTGGATCCGTTTGGCTTCGATTCGGACTAAGTGAGTAGACTTTTTGGTGCAAGACGAGCACAAAGCGCATCTGCTCTAGTAAAACCGCAGGTCACAGGGGTGGCGGTTTTGGGTGTGCTCTGCAGGTCGCGTAAAGTCTACTCACTTGTAATTTGGGCCTTTGGTCGTGGGGTTGCTGGTCCCGCTTTGGTTGTCGAGAGAGGGTGAATTGAAGCGCCCCCGCACGCTCCATGCTACAATCGCGGACATACCCCACAACTACATCTGCCTTCGAAAGGAGCCTGCGTGGCGAACGCCATCGATCAGCTCACGGACCGAGTGCTCGTACTCGGCCGCCTCACCATCGTCCGCCGCGCTATTACTGCCGTGGCGGTCACGATTTCCGCCGTTCTCCAGACATTCCTGATCCAGGCGTTCATTCAGCCCGCCGACTTGCTTCCGAGCGGCCTCACCGGCGTTGCGGTCCTGCTCGATCGCGTTACCTCGCTGGGCGGCGTTCACATCGACATTTCGCTCGGTATGCTCGCGCTCAACATCCCCGTGGCGCTCCTATGCTGGAGCGGCATTAGCAAGCGCTTCGTCATCTTCTCGATGATGCAGGTCGTGCTCTCGTCGCTGTTCCTCAACGTCTTTCACTTCGCTCCATTTTTGGGCGACAAGATCATGCTCATCATTTTTGGCGGCGTGGTCTCGGGTCTGGGCGCTTCCATCGCACTTAAATCCGGCGCATCCACCGGCGGCACCGACTTTATCGCGCTGTGGGTTTCCAACCACACGGGCAAGACCATCTGGGGCGTCATCTTTGGTTTCAACTGCTTTATCCTGGCGATCTTTGGCTTTATGTTTGGCTGGGACAAGGCGGCGTATTCCATCGTGTTCCAGTTTATTTCGACCAAGACCATCGACAGTTTCTATCGTCGCTACGA
>CAUASQ010000110.1 GCA_958431945.1 uncultured Collinsella sp.
TACGGGGCTAAGTCACGCGCTCCCAACCATGCCGATATCCGTGAAAATAAAACCGCAGGTAGACAAGCCGTCATTTTACGGAAAACGCGGGCATGGATGGGGGCCCTGAGCTTAGCCCCGTAAACCGGCATAGTTTTGAAATGGCATTAAATCGGTAGCAGCCATTTTGCTATGCCGGGGCGGTCGGCCGTTGGGTAATTACCCTCGCAGGTAGGCGATGGCGATCTGCGTGCGGTTGCGTAGGCCCATTTTGGCAAGGATCGAGCTGATGTGGTTGCGCACGGTGCCTTCGCCCATGTATGCCGTGGCGGCGATCTCCTTGTTGTCGAGGCCGCGGGCGATGAGCTCTGCGACTTCGAACTCGCGGTCGGTCAGGCTGACAAAGGCCGCGGGCCGGCGGGTCGTGCCGGCCTCGACGCCCGCCCCATCAAAGTTGATATCCTCGATCGCCTTGCCCTCGAGCACGCGCTTGCCATCCATGACCTGCGTCAACGCGGGAGGGATGGCAGCGACGTCGGTTTTAATCAAGTAGCCGCGCGCGCCCAGTTTGAGCGCCGACACAATGTATTCGTCATCCGAGAATGTCGTCAGAAACACCACGCGCGCCGCGGGGTCGCGCTCAAGGATCTCGCGTGCCGCCGAAAGTCCGTCGCGCCCCGGCATCTGAATGTCGAGCAGCGCGATGTCGGGCGTGTGCTCAGCGTAGAGCGCGACCGCGTCGTCGCCATTGGCGCCGGTGCCCACCACCTCGATCTGCGGCTGGGCGCCCAGGATAATCTTGAGCGAATCGATCACCAAGCGGTCGTCGTCGACAACGATGAGCCTCATCGGCCCTCATCTCCTTGCTGTTTGGGAACGGTGGCAAACACGCGCCAGCCGCCGGCGCCGGCACGCGGGCCGGCGGAGAAGGTGCCGCCAAGCGCCTCGATGCGCTCGCGCATGGAGGCAAGCCCCATGCCCTCCGCGGCGCCGCGGCTGCTTGCTTGGACCCCGCCCGCGCCATCATCGGTAACGATGAGCTGGTAAAACGACGGATGCTCCATGCATCGTGCAGTGACGGTCTGGGCGCAAGCGTGGCGCATGGTGTTGGAGAGCGCCTCGCGCAGGACCGCCGCAAAGCAGTTGGCGACGTTTGCGGGTGCATGCTCGGTCATAACTTCAAGCTCAATTTGCGGACCGCCGTCCGAGTGCGCGCCTTCAACAATGTGTTCGAGCTGCACGGAAAGGTCGACAGCGTTGTCGTTGAGCGCGTGGACGCTGGTGCGCACAAGCTGGAGCGCCTCGTCAACCGTGCGTTTAACGTCGGCGAAATCGGCGGCGACGCCAGGCTCGTCGGCGTGGACCACGCGTAGGGCTTCGGCCTGCAGTGAGGCGCGCGTGAGCTGGTGCCCGACGTTATCGTGGATCTCGCGCGCGATGCGGGCGCGTTCGGCGAGCGTCGCGAGCTCGACTTCGTAGTCCTGGCGGTCGGCGAGGTCGCGGTTGCGTGCCTCGAGTGCCAGGGCGCGTTCTTGCAGCTTGTCGCGGGTGCGACGCATGCGTTCCTGTTCGCGCTCCAGCTGCGCGGTGCGCAGCGACAGCAACGTGGCGGCGACCGAAAGGATGGCGGTTAGCAGCAGCGTTCGGATGGTGAGCGCGCCGCCGCGAAGGTCCGCGACAAGCGCGCAGACAAACACGGCGCCAATCGCCAGCGCGGGCCAGATGCGTTCACGGCGCACGCGCCGCGCGATGTCATAGAGGGCGAGAGGCGCAAACGGCACAAACGGCGGCACGAAGACAGCCGCGATGATGCAGGCGTAGCTCGCGGCCTCGCTCACACGGCGGGCGCGGTTTCCCTGTACGACCTCGGCCAGCGAGGTGGCAATAACGCCAAGGCAAAACGCCGCGACCAGGCGAGCGTCCACAGCAAGACCCATGGCGGCCGCAATACAGCACGCCAGCACGATCGATTTGTCGAAAAGCCTGTTCATACGGGTATTGTACGCGAAGGCGCGCGCGGTGGAGGGGCTGCCTGCGCAACCGTGACATTCCTCCCGCGCGGCAAAGCGGCGTCGATCGCTCGCGCGAGTGGGGGTTTCACCTCTGCCCCCTTGCACTCGTGACAAAGCTCACTGGCGCGCGCCGGCGGCTCCTGCGATGATGCAATCGTACCGGGCCGCAATCAACAGAAGGGCCGCCTCATGACAGACATCGTCCACGTCGAAAACCTCGTCAAGCGCTATGACGACCTTATTGCGCTCGACCACTTTAACCTGAGCATCGCCCCCGGCGAGATCTTTGGCCTGCTGGGCCCCAACGGCTCGGGCAAGACCACGTCCATCAACTGTATTCTGCAGCTGCTCGCCTACGACAAAGGCACTATCGAGCTGTTCGGCGAGCCCATGACGCCCGCCCGCTACGACCTCAAGCGCCGCATCGGCGTGGTCCCGCAGCAAGTTGCGGTGTTCGACGAGCTCACGGTGCGTGAGAACATCGACTATTTCTGCAGCCTTTACGTTAGCGACCGCAAGCGCCGCCGCGCGCTGGTGGACGAGGCGATCGACTTTGTCGGGCTGGGCGACTTTACCAAGTTTCGCCCCGGCAAGCTCTCGGGCGGCCTGGCGCGTCGCCTCAACATTGCCTGCGGCATTGCGCACAAGCCCGAGCTCATCTTCTTTGACGAGCCTACGGTGGCAGTCGACCCGCAGAGTCGCAACGCTATCCTGGAGGGCATCTGCCGCTTGCGCGACGAGGGCGCCACGGTGGTGTATACCAGCCATTACATGGAGGAAGTCGAGCAGATTTGCAGCCGCATCATGATCATGGACGGCGGACGTGTGCTGGCGCAGGGCACCAATGACGAGCTCAAACGCATGATTCAAATGGGCGAGCGCGTGACTGTCGAGGTCGGCGCCGTCGAGACCGCCACGGTCGAGCGGCTGCGCGCCCTCGAGCACGTGCTTTCGGTTGAGCTGTCCGGCGGCGAGCTCGTCTGCACCTGCGAAGCGAGCCCGCACAATCTGGTCGACATCCTCGACACGCTGCGCGCCGCCGATGTGGCGCTCGGCCGCGTGTGGAGCGAGCCGCCGACCCTCAACGACGTGTTCCTCGAGATCACCGGCCGCGAGCTGCGCGACTAGGGGGCAGTCATGTTCAACACCATCATCACTACGGTCAAGACGCTGCTGCGCCGAGCGAGTACATGGGTCTGGGGCGCGATCTTTCCCATCGCACTTTCCACGATGTTCATGTTTATGTTTGCGAATCTGAGCTCCGACGGCACGGTCGACCCGGTACCGGTTGCCGTCATAGCGGGCGAGGCCTGGGACGCCTCGACCTTTAAGGACGTGGCGACGTCGCTTGCCAAAGAGAGCGACAATCAGCTGCTCGAGATCCACGAGTGCGACGACGCAGCCGATGCGAACCGTGCGCTTAAGGCCGGCGAGGTCGCGGGCATCTATACGGTCGACGACGCGGGCGCACCCAAGCTCACGTTGCTGTCGAGCTACGACAGCTCGCGTGCCTCAACGGTGCTCACTGACCGCAGCATTCTGGAGACGGTGGCAAGCTCGTATACACAAAATGCCGAGCTCATGTCTCAGATTGCCCAGGACAACCCGGCGGCGCTCGCCGACCCGGAGGCGGTTGCGCGCGCCCTGTCGCTCGAGTGCGGCACCCGCCGCGTAAGCCTGACACGCACCACGCCCGATGGCACGGTCATCTACTATTACGCGCTCTTTGGCCTGGTCGCGATGATGTCTGCGGAGTTTGCCGCCTTGAGCGTCGTCGATCTGCAGCCCAATCTGTCGGGCCTTGGCGCGCGCCGCTGCGCGGGCGGTCTTTCCAAAACGGCGTCGCTGGCCGGTATCTTTGTGGGCTCGTGGCTGGTCTCCTTTGCCTCGATGGCGATCGCGATCGGCTACGTGCGCCTGGTTGTGGGCGTCGACTTTGGCGGGCGCGAGGGGCTGTGTCTGGTGGGCGGTGCCGCTTCCGCGCTTGCCGCCACGGGCTTGGGACTCTTTGTGGGCACGCTTCCCGTTAAGGGCGGCAAGGCATCCAAGTCGGGCATCCTCACAGGCTTTGCCACCACGTGCGCCCTGTTCGCCGGGCTTTACGGCGAGCCGGCGATGGCACTTGCCGACGACGTCGCCCGCGCCTGCCCGGCCGAGTGCTGGCTCAACCCTGTCAAGCTCATCTGCGACATGTTCAACCGCCTGTATTTCTTTGAGGACCTGGATCCTTTTGCCGTTCGCGCCGGCGCACTGGTCCTCATGGCACTGCTGTTCGTTGCCGCCGCCACGCTGATCTTTGGAAGGAGCCGCTATGAGCACCTTTAAGACCGCGCTTCGCATGGCGCTCGCTCACCCGTTCTACCTGCTCATCTACACGGTGTTCATTTCGCTGATGGGCGTATTCATCGCGGCATCGGTGAACTGGAACTCGTCGCAGCTCACCGAGTACAAGCCCTACGACGCCAACGTGATCGTGGTCGACCGCGATGGCAGTGATCTTTCACGTGCGCTCACCAAGCACCTAGCTTCGCGGTTTGACCTGGTCACGGGCGTCGGCGATGACACGTACGACCTTGCGGACGCGCTCTCCAAGAGCAACAGCGCCAAGGGCAGCGCCGACTGCGTGTTCTTTATCCCGGAGGGGTTCGAGGACGACCTGGTCGCGGCTGCCCGCGCGGGGGAGTCCCTGCCCAAGCTCGATGTGACCTACGGTGCCGGCACCATGGCGGCGGCGCTTTCGTCTGCCGAGGCTTCGCGCTGGATCTCGCTCGCGGGCGCTGCAGCGGCGCTTGAGCCCGCTGCTTCTAACGGCGACGTTGCCAAGGCCGCCGAGCATGCCGCTGCAAAGCGCGCGGAGGTCCAGATCGAGCAGGTCAAGGTCGACTCGGCTGCTGCCGCCACGCTCGAGTCGTACTTCAACTTTGGCGCGTACGCGATTATCTCGTCGGTCATCGTGTCGGTGGGCTTGGTGTTTTCGGGCATGAACGAGCCCGAGCGCGTGCGCCGCATGGATGCCGGCCCAATCTCCGATCGCCAGCGTTCGCTTGCCGTGTTTGCGGCCGCCGCCGTGCTCACCGTCTGTATCTGGTTTGTGTCGAGCATGATGGGCGTCGTGGGCTTTGCCAGCGCGGTTGCCGAGGTCGGCGTGGGCCGCGTGTGCCTGGCGCTGGCGGCAACGTTTGCCCTAGCGCTGACGCCACTGGCCGTTGGCTTTACGCTGTCGAGCCTGGGCGCGCGCGAGGAGCTGCTCAACGGTGTGGGCAACCTGCTTGGCATGCTCATGACGTTTTTGGGTGGCGCCTGGATGCCGCTGTCGCTCATGGGTTCGGCCGTGCAGACCGTGGCGCACTTTGTGCCGACATATTGGGTGAACGACGCGATCGGCAAGGCGCTCGCCGCGGACCTGACGTCCACCGTGCTGGGCGACATCGCCTGCGACCTGGGCGTCACGGCACTCTT
>CAUASQ010000111.1 GCA_958431945.1 uncultured Collinsella sp.
CGAGATAGCCCTCCTGGTCGAAATGCATGATCTCGATCTTCTCGGTTTCCTTCATGGCTTTTCCTTTCTGTCCTGCACGCGACTCTATACATCGCGTTTCTTTTCGATACCAATTATAGACATACACCCAACGTGTTTTTAATACCACTTATCAATCTGTTCCAATCCTCGGTGAACGGTCGAAATTCTCTGATGAGTGGTATTAAATTAGAATTGAATGTATAGCTAACACCTCTGGCGCCTCCCTTGTGTGACAAAGAACAGCGTTCCTACCAGCGCAATAATGGTCGATGCCCCAAATAGCACCGCTTGGACGCCCAAAGCCTCCGCCAAAAAAGGAGCCGCCAGCAGCGGCAGCACGCCGGCGCTCATCAGGCCAAAACGCACAAAGCCGGTAATGCGCCCCAGGTATTTGATGTCGGCGCGCTCCTGAATCAAGATCATCTGCAGCGGTTCCAGGAATCCCCAGGCCAGACCGTTAATCGCCTGACCGATAATCGCGACCCCCAGCATATCGGTGCCCACGTACACCATGGACCCAATGCCCACGGCCATGAGCGCGCCGAGCAACAATCGCAGGTTGACATGGCGAGCAGAAAGCTTGGTCAGGATGAACGCGCCCACCGAGGAAGTGAGGCCCACGACCGAGGACAGCCAGCCCAGCCAGACGATATCCACGTTGAGCACATCGCGGTAGAACAACGACTCCAGCGAATCGAACGCGCCAAACGCAAAGAAACCCAAAAAGCCCGAGATAAAGATGAGACGCAGGTCGTGGTCGCGAAACGTAAGTCGCGCACCCTCGGCCATGCCGCCCAGAATACCGCCCTTCGGCTTCTCCCCTTTTGCGGGAGCAACACACTCGTGACAGCCCAAGGAGAGCACGGCCGCCACACCCATCATGCCCGCCATGAGCAGATAGACCGATTGCGTGGCAAAACAGCTCACGATGGCACCGCCGAGCAGCGGGCCAGCGGTATAGGCGATATTGCTGTAGAACACCATGAGGCCGTTCACGCGGGTACGGCCCTCGGTGGTCGACTCCAGGTATCCCGGAAACGCATGCGTGCAGGTGTTGATAAAGCCGCCCGCAAGTCCCAAGACGCACGCGGCAAACACAAGCCCGGGGACAGACAACGGCGCCAACCCCACGCCAAGCGATAGCACTGCCGTAATCACGCACGTCACAAACGACGTCCGGCGCGGTCCAAAGCGATCGATGACCGAGCCCGACACCATATTGCCCGCCGACGTCATAAGATTACGCACGAGCGTAATGGCGGCAACCAAAAAGGCCGTGCCGGCCAGATCATACGTGGCCGCACCGATAAGTCCCAAAAAGTAGACCGCGTTGTTGGCGCACCACTGCAGGGACTCAATAAGAATCAGCCTGACCTCTGCCGGCGTCAGGCGCATTGCTTCGCGATCCTTCGCGAACATACGAACTCCTTCTATACAAAAAGAGGATGGAGGGCATAGGCCAGCTCCATCCCCTTTCCAGGTTGCAACGAAAATCTATGCAGCCGGGCCCTTACGCCAGCACGCCGAAGAACGCGCCGATGATGCCCACGACCATGGTGGCCACGATCAGCACCATGGGGTTGATCTTCTTGGACAGCAGCCAGTAGTACAGCCAGAAGGCGAGCATGCCGAGCATGCCGGGCATGATGCCGTCCAGGATGTCCTGGAGGGTCTGGGCGTCCTCGCCCGAGCCGATGGCCACCGGGATGCTGGCCCAGAACATGTCCTTGCACATGGCGCCCACGACCATGACGCCCACGATTCCCACGCAGGTCATGATCTTCTGCATGAGGCCGGTCCTCTGGGCCTCGTCCAGGAAGCCCACGCCCAGCTCGTAGCCCTTGACGGCGCCCCAGATGCGCAGCGCGAAGCCGGGGACGTTGTAGATGAGCAGGAAGGCGATGGGGCCGAAGGGGTTGCCGGCCTGGCACAGGCTGATGCCCACCGCGGCGGCGACCACGCGCAGCGTCGACAGGAAGATGGAGTCGCCGATGCCGGACAGCGGGCCCATGAGGGCGGCCTTGACGTCGTTGACGCTCTCGGGCTCGATCTCGCCGCGGGCGACCTTCTCCTCCATGGCCATCGCGATGCCGCCGACGAACGGGGCGAACTGGACGGTGATGTTGAAGAACGCGCAGTGGCGGTGCAGGGCCTCGGCGTAGTCGTCGGGGCGGCCGGCGTAGATCTTCTTGAGCATGTTGGCGACCATCAGGCAGAAGGCGATGTTCATCTGCTTGTAGTAGGTCCAGGAGAACTCCATGCCCAGGGCGCCGACGTTGACGGCGCTCTTGACGAGGTCGGAGCGCGTGATCTTGTTCTCGGGACTAGAAGTCATCGTCCTCATCCCCTTCCGCGGAGAGCTGGGGCTGGGCTCCGCCCAGGCCGAGCAGGTCGAACTTGTCGATGCCGATGATGATGGCGATCAGGGCGACGCCCAGGACGGGCACGTTGGCGTAGGAGCACAGCAGGAAGCCCAGGAAGTAGAAGGGCACGAGCTGCTTGGTGAGCACCAGGCGGCCGAGCATGGCGAAGCCCATGGCAGGCAGGATGTTGGCTGCAACGCCAAAGCCATCGATCACAAAGGTCGGGATGAAGTCGAGCAGGCCCTGGATGGCGTCGGAACCCAGGTAGAATGCGCCGCCGCACAGCAGGAAGTACTCAAGGCAGCCAAAGAGGCCCATGCTCCAATGTGCCGCGTAGATACCCTTGAGGTTGCCCTTGGCAGCGCACTTGTCAGCAATGTCAACAATGATCGAAAATCCAGCATCCGTAATGTTGCCGATCGTCAGCGAAAGGACGGCGATGGGCATGGCGAGTGCGATAGCCGTCTCGGTGCCCTGACCGAGCTGAATGGCAAACGCGCAGGCGAGCACGCCGCCGATGGTTTCGTTAGGCGGCACGTAGGCGCCGATGGAGATCGAGCCCATGAACAGCAGCTCCAGGCTGGCGCCAACGGCAAGGCCGGTCTGCAGGTCCCCCAGCACCAGGCCCACGAGCGGGCACATGACGATGGGACGGAACGCGTAGAGGGTGCCGAGCTGGTAGTCGAGGCATCCAAAAGCTCCAACTAAGCCGACGAGGATTGCTTGGACAAGCATAATTCCTCCCAATAAGGAATATCGAACCGTCGTCACTCCCGTCGCGCGCGTTGTTGATATCAATTCCGGGAGTTCGATTCCACGGCTCGAAGCGTACCTGGTGTGCTGCTAACACCCATGCCAGGCACAAATGATTTGATACCAATTATAGATATGCAGGTTCTTACTATTTAATACCACTCGCTCAGCGGGGTGTTTTTTACCGTAAACGGCAGACGTATCTCATCAGGCGCGCTCTTTGTTTCGATGGCGGACTAGCGCCACCAGAAAGCCATCGCCAAAGGCATCGGATGCCAAATTGGCCACAATCACCAAAACGATAATCGCCGCGCCCAAAAACTCGTTCCAGCGAAAGACCTCGCCAAAGAAGAGCGCCGACCAGCAGGGAGCGAGCACGACCTCGCTCATGCAAACCAAGTTGGCCGCAAACGCGTTGGTGCGCGCGATCCCCTTGGCATACAGCACGCTCGCAAGGCCACTGCAAAAAAGGCCGTGCACCAGCATAAGCCCCCACTCAAATGGTCTCACGGAGTCTAGGGCGCCGGCAAAATAGACGATCGGCAGCATCGAGATACCGCAGGAGATGAGCGAGGACACCATGGGCGACGCATCGGGGCGAGAGTTCAAAAAGAAACACAGCCCAAAGGTGGCGCCCGAAATGACGGCAAGCAGGTTGCCGAGCATGCCCTCGGCACTCAAATCGCCTAAAAAGAAAAGTCCCATACCCGTAAAAGCAACCACCACGGAGGCAATCTTCGCAGGCGAGGGCAACGTGCGAGTTGCGAGCGACTGATACACGATAACGAAAATCATCGAGGTGTACTGCAGGACGATCGCGTTGCCGACCGTCGTGAGCTGGTTGGCAAAGTTAAACGTGGTGCCCGTCACGAAGTTGCAGACGGCCACAAGGACAATAAGGCGGCTGACGCGGAAGACGGGCCTGCCGACGAGCAGGATAAAAAGCGCCATAAATATTGCCGTGACGGCACCGATCAAAAGAGCTGACTGCGAATTGGCGCGAACGAGGATGCCGATAAAACTCCACAAGAGCGCCGTGCCAAATAGATACATCGCCCCGCTCACGCCATTATCGGGTGGATTGTCAGATCGAATCACGAAGCACCTCCGGCTAGCTTTCGGTAATAAAAAACGGCGACCGCAATGGGTCGCCGTTTCCCTTGGGGGCAGAATAGAACGCAGGAACCTACGCCAGCACGCCGAAGAACGCGCCGATGATGCCCACGACCATGGTGGCCACGATCAGCACCATGGGGTTGATCTTCTTGGACAGCAGCCAGTAGTACAGCCAGAAGGCGAGCATGCCGAGCATGCCGGGCATGATGCCGTCCAGGATGTCCTGGAGGGTCTGGGCGTCCTCGCCCGAGCCGATGGCCACCGGGATGCTGGCCCAGAACATGTCCTTGCACATGGCGCCCACGACCATGACGCCCACGATTCCCACGCAGGTCATGATCTTCTGCATGAGGCCGGTCCTCTGGGCCTCGTCCAGGAAGCCCACGCCCAGCTCGTAGCCCTTGACGGCGCCCCAGATGCGCAGCGCGAAGCCGGGGACGTTGTAGATGAGCAGGAAGGCGATGGGGCCGAAGGGGTTGCCGGCCTGGCACAGGCTGATGCCCACCGCGGCGGCGACCACGCGCAGCGTCGACAGGAAGATGGAGTCGCCGATGCCGGACAGCGGGCCCATGAGGGCGGCCTTGACGTCGTTGACGCTCTCGGGCTCGATCTCGCCGCGGGCGACCTTCTCCTCCATGGCCATCGCGATGCCGCCGACGAACGGGGCGAACTGGACGGTGATGTTGAAGAACGCGCAGTGGCGGTGCAGGGCCTCGGCGTAGTCGTCGGGGCGGCCGGCGTAGATCTTCTTGAGCATGTTGGCGACCATCAGGCAGAAGGCGATGTTCATCTGCTTGTAGTAGGTCCAGGAGAACTCCATGCCCAGGGCGCCGACGTTGACGGCGCTCTTGACGAGGTCGGAGCGCGTGATCTTGTTCTCGGGACTAGAAGTCATCGTCCTCATCCCCTTCCGCGGAGAGCTGGGGCTGGGCTCCGCCCAGGCCGAGCAGGTCGAACTTGTCGATGCCGATGATGATGGCGATCAGGGCGACGCCCAGGACGGGCACGTTGGCGTAGGAGCACAGCAGGAAGCCCAGGAAGTAGAAGGGCACGAGCTGCTTGGTGAGCACCAGGCGGCCGAGCATGGCGAAGCCCATGGCAGGCAGGATGTTGGCTGCAACGCCAAAGCCA
>CAUASQ010000112.1 GCA_958431945.1 uncultured Collinsella sp.
GTTTGCAGAGGTAAACCCCAGTGCCCGCGAAGGGACGGATTACCTATCGACCCTGGCCGACCACTCCCAGCAGCCCACCGGCTCGCCGTCGATGAGTACGTTGCCCCCGTCGAAGTCTTGATAACACAGGTCGTTGAATTGGTGGATCCACACGCCGTGGTTGAACGTCTTCTTAGGCGAGCCGTCGGCCTCGCGATGCACACCGGTCAGGTCCTCGACATGGCTAAAGTAGGTGAGGTGCACGTTGGTTCCGGCGTCACGCAGGCGCGCCGTGAGCGGCAGCACGGTCTGTTGCGGAGACACGAGCTCGTCGCCCTTGGAGTGCGTAAACCACAGCGGCGTCTTGGCGAGCGCAGCTACGTCCTCGTCGGTGGCGTTGAACCACGGGGCACAGCAGGGCAAGCCCGCAGCGAAGAAATCGGGGTAGTCGGCGCACAGGCGCAGGGTCATAAAACCGCCGTTGGAAAGACCGGCGACCACGATGCGGTCGGTGTCGATGCGGTCGGCGTGCTCGGCGACAAACTCGTCGATGAGCGCCTTGAGCACGGGGGAGTAGATACTCTGGTTGGAGTGACCGAGCTGCTCGACGCCGTTGTCCATCCAAAACGTGGGAGACTGCGGCACGAGCACCCAGGCAAAGCCGCCAAAGTAGCGCTGGATCTGGCGCTGCGAGAGGGCAGTCACGCGGTTGCCGATATAGGCGCGCGCGGGGCCCTCGCCCTGCGTGGAGCCCTTGCCTTCGCCGGCGCCGTGCAGGTACACCACGAGCGGGGCCTTTTGGGGCACGACCGTGTCCTCGGGCGCGAAGGGATTGAAGCAGGCCGAGTCTTCTGCCTTAAAGCTGGGCTCAAAGAAGCCGTACTCGAGCGCGATGCCATTGACGGCGGTCTTTTGTACGGCATTGCTCCAGCCCTTGAGCGCGGGGCAGATGTCGCCGCGACAGGTATCGAAGACCAGGCCGCAGGTGGGGTCGTCGCCGTCGTTGCCGGGAAGAGCCGCGAGCTGCGTGACGTGCAGCTGGTCATCGAGCATGCGCGAGCCCATGACGCCGCCTTCGATCTTTTTGGTCAGGCGCTGCTCGGTGACCTCGAGTGCCACATGGGTGCCCACGGTGAGCTTGTGGCCGTTCTCGTCACTCGGATACGCGGCGAGAACGTCGATGTAACCCACGGAGGGCGCGGCATGGTCGGCGCCGTGCTCCTTGCGCATCAGGACCTCGCCCGTGCGCTCGTGACGCTCTGCATATATATGGAAAGTGTTCGAATCGAGATCGTTGGCGCGCACGGTGCAGGGCAGGTCGAGAACGACCTTGCTGATCCAGGGGCCAAAGTCACCCAAGGTGGTGACGGTTGCGTAGGTGCACGATTTGAGTTCCATGAGCTGCCTCCCTTGTGCCGCGAGAGCTAAACGTGTGCGGCAATACAAACTAAACATGTTTAGTGTAAAACAGAATTAGAGAATAAGCAGATGAACTCGGTAAACGGTCACATCAAACGCTCAATGAACTACTAAACACTCGTTTACTACTATCTAGCAGGGCTTTTGTTGATGAGTCAACAAGGCATTAAGGTGCCAGATTATATAAAATCCCACGTAGACGACCATTTATAAATAAACGGCACTATATGTAATACCTCGGCATTCAATTACGTTCACCCCCAATTTCCTACCGTTCACCGGACTGTCGACGGCATAATTGCCACAAATTCGGCGCTCCGTGTAAACTAAAGCCAGTAAACGTTCAGTAAACACCTTGTTTACGACAGCGTATCCAAGGGTTCGGTAACCGTAAGGGGTTATAGTCACCGGGCCAAAGACGTGCCTACGTCCAAACGGGTAGACACACGA
This sequence comes from uncultured Collinsella sp., assembly GCA_958431945.1. Taxonomy (GTDB): domain Bacteria; phylum Actinomycetota; class Coriobacteriia; order Coriobacteriales; family Coriobacteriaceae; genus Collinsella. Next base: position 1,849 of record CAUASQ010000112.1, read on the forward strand.
TGATATGGGGAGGGGTCCCATGGCAGTAGATAACAAACAGATTGCCACCGATGTCCTCGAGCTCGTGGGCGGTGCGGAGAATGTTACCGTCGCCACCAACTGCATGACGCGCCTGCGCCTGACGCTCAAGGATAACAGCAAGGCCGACGTGGAGAAGATCAAGAAGGTCAAGGGTGTACTGGGTTGCCAGTTCGCCGGCAGCCAGCTCCAGGTCATCATCGGCCAGAACGTGCCCAAGGTGCTCGCCGAGTTCGTTGCCATGTCCGGCGTCAAGCAGGGTGCCGCGGTCGACGAGAACCTCGACGCCCCTAAGGAGAAGTTCGAGCTCAAGAACCTGCCCAATATCATCCTCGACTATCTGTCGGGCTCCATGACCCAGCTGATTCCGCTGCTCATGGCCGGCGGTTTGTTCCGCACCATCGCTGCGGTCCTCGGTCCCACCATGCTCGGCGTTCTCTCCGATACCGATCCGACCTACACGTTCCTCTACACCACCCTGTACGAGGCCACGTTTACCTTTATCCCCATCTACCTGGGCTATGCCGCTGCTAAGAAGCTCGGCGCCTCTCCGGTTCTGGGCATGCTCCTCGGCGGCGCTCTCATGGCCCCGTCTGTCGTGAGTGTCGCGACTCAGGAGGGTGGCGGAATCATCTCCGTCTACGGCATCCAGATCGCCGCTGCCAACTACCAGCAGTCCGTCCTGCCGATCATCCTCTCGGTGCCCGTCCTGTACTTTGTCGAGAAGTTCTTTAAGAAGGTCATGCCCGACGTGCTGTCCACGGTCTTCACGCCGTTCTGCACCATGATCGTCACCATTCCCATCGCCTTCATCGTCCTTGCCCCGATCGGCAACGAGCTCGGCAACCTCATCGCCAACGCCCTCTTCGGTCTTGCTGACCTTGGCGGTATCGGTATCCTGATCGTCATGGCCATCCTCGGCGCCTTCTGGCAGCTCTTCGTGGTCTGCGGCATGCACATGCCCGTCATCCTGCTCGCTCAGGTTCAGATCATCGCCGCCGGCTACGATCCCTTCGTCTTCGTTTCCACCAACTGCGCTATGGCCGCTGTCTGGGGTTGCGCCTTCGGTGCCTTCCTCAAGATGAAGAACCCCGACGAGAAGGGTCTTGCCCTGGGTTACGTCATCTCCGCCATCGCCGGCGGCGTCACCGAGCCCGCGCTCTTCGGTATCCTCATGCGCTTCCGTCGCACCATGCTCGGTATGTTCATCGGCGGTGCCATCGGCGCTGTGTTCTCCGGCCTCATGGGTGTTACCTACTACCTGGCTGGCGGTGCCTCCAACTTCCTGGTCTTCACCAACTACCTGCAGGGTGGCCAGATGAACACCGTCTGGGCTATCGTCGGTATGGCGATCTCCTTTGTCATCGCCGCTGCCGTCGTCTTTGCCGCTGGCTTCTCCAAGGAGGAGCTCGCCGAGATGGAGGCCTAAGGCCAAACCATTCGGTCACATGCGACCTTACCTACACGACAGGGCCCCGTCAGGCGCAAGCCCGGCGGGGCCCTTCTTACAAGGTAGACTGATTGGGGGGCATGTGGCGCCTGCTCGCCGGGGCTTGCTAAGCGCCAGGTGCTTTCGCACGGGGTTACTGCGAAAGAATCTGCCGGTTCGCAACTCCTTTATCAAACGAAAGGACATGCAGATGAGTTTGGGAAAACTGACTGTCAACGGTCGCCAGGATGGCTTTTTGTGCGAGGACAAGCCGTTCTTTTGGTTTGCCGATACGTGCTGGAGTGCGTTTACGAGCATCGCCGAGGCCGATTGGGACTACTATCTGGCCCGCCGCGCTGAGCAGGGCATGAACGTGCTGCAGATTAACACGCTGCCGCAGTGGGATCGCTGCTGCCCCGATCTGGGCATTTGGCCCTATGCCAGCGAGGACGGCGTGCATTTTGATTGGTCCCGTCCCAACCAAGCGTACTGGGACCGCGCTGCTGCCATGTGCCGCGCTGCCGTCGAGCACGGCATTCGTCCGGCACTCGTACTTATGTGGTGTAACTACGTGCCCGGTACCTGGGGCGCCAAGATTGCCGAGCATTGCGGTGCCGAGACTATGCCGCGCGAGGAGGTCCGCGCCCACGTTGCCCGTGTCGTCGAGAACCTGGGCGAGTTCGACCCCGTCTACGTGGTGGCGGGCGATACCGACTTTACCAGCGACGAGGCGATTGCCTACTACGAGGACGCCCTCGACGAAGTCGTCAAACGCGCGCCCGAGGCGTTGCGCACCATGCATATCAACCGCGGCAACCGCACCATTCCGTCACAGTATCTGGACCGTCTGGACTTTTACATGTTCCAGCCCGGCCACAACTACGAGGGCCAGCCCGAGGCATGGCACCTGCCGCAGGACTTTACCGCCAACTATCCCAAAAAGCCGATGGTCAACTCCGAGCCCTGTTACGAGCAGATGGGTGCGTCGCGCAATGTGTACTGGCGCTTCACCGCGCAGGACTGTCGTGCGAGCGTGTGGTCGTCGATCCTTGCCGGCGCCAGCGCGGGTGTGACCTATGGCGCGCACGGCGTTTGGAACTGGCAGACCAGCAAGAGCCAGGGCTCGGTGCTGGGCGAGGGCTTCGATATGCCGTTCCGTTGGCAGGAGTGCCTGCAGTTTGCGGGCGTTTGGGACTTTGGCGCGATCGAGCATGTGCTTGCCGGGCTGGGTGCTACGGCTGGCGATGACGCACTTGCCGTGGTTCCGGCGCAGGAGCTTCTCGACGACGCGCGCGAGGCCATTCGTGTGGCGCGCGTTGGCAATCGCGTCGTCACGTACCTGCCACGCACCACGGCGCTCAAGTTTAAGCTCGACGGCGCGCGCGACTGGACGGCAACGGTCCTCGACATGGAGGACAAGCGTATCGCCAAGCTGCCCGTCCGCGACAACGGTGACGGTACCGTGCGCGTGGCTCAGCATCCCTTTGAGCACGACGCGCTGGTGATTCTGGCCCCCGGGCGCTAACGGCTCTTCTCCAACATTTACAACCCAGTCCCTTTCATTAGGGTGCGACGGAATGGTTCCTGTATGACAGCTTTAAGTTGCCAAGGGGAGCCATTCCGTCGCACTCATTGGGGACGTACTTAAATGAGTGGTAGTTGGAGACACTCCTTGCCGAGCTAGAGGTCGCGTGTGTCCCTTCTGGTCCATGCGGCTCAAAATCGCGGCGTGATGTGAACGGCTGGGGTCAAATTTGCAGCATTTCGAGCTCGGCTTCGATATTGAGATTGGTTCTTTATATTAAAATGGAATTCCAGACAATTGAGCGGCCGGGGGTTAACCATGAGGGGCATGGGAGACACAACCGCATATCTGCATCGGGGCATTCGGGAGATTATATGCCTGGCGCTGTTCTTCTTCACGTTTTTGGCGTGCGAGTATCTCTTTGATGTGCGCATGG
>CAUASQ010000113.1 GCA_958431945.1 uncultured Collinsella sp.
CTGCCGGCAAGCGAGCCGGCCTGACAGTCATTGCCAAGCGCGAGGAGCGCTTTGGCTTTAGCCAGGATGCCGCGGACAAGATTATCGACCAGCTGCCGGAACTGCTGGAGCTTTCTTAAGGGGTCTGTAGGAGGCTCTTTAAGGGTCCATGGACAAAAAATGCCAAATATGAGTACTGTAACTATTTTAGTAACAGCAAAATCAAGCCTTTGAGGCCCTAGCTGAGTGTCTGGGAGCGATAAAAGCCTGTTTTAAATGGCTTTAGCCATGCTAAAACACCTAGATAATGAACGGCTGTACATTATCTAGGTGTTCATTTGTCGCAAAATAATGCTACTAACATTGCAACAGTACTCATATTTGGTGTTTTTTGCCCACCGGGGTCAGCGGAAGTCAAATATGAAGCGCGAATTTTCCAAAACGATCGATTCGGCGCTCTCCACGACGCAGTTTTTAAGTTCGGCGATGTGCAGGGAGGCACTTTTTAGCGATGTGATGAGCTGTCGCGCGCTTGCGTCTGCTTGCGGTTCGGCTGGAGCATCGGTTTCGAGCAGCAGACGGTCGAGTGGGATCTGTCGGGCGTATTCACGACCGCGCTTAGTAGCGAGCATCCGCTCATTCACGGAAAAATAGCAGCTTGCGTTTCGCGCACGGACGAACTCGTTCGAGGTGCCGCTAAACCAGTGGAAGATGATGGCGGGTGAGTTGGGGCTTGGGGTGAGTAATCCATATGACTCAAGGGCGTCCAGTACGGTTCCTGCCGAACGAACAGCGTGAATTGATATCACGCGCCCGGCGAGAGGGTACTGCACGAGTGCATCGCAGAGACGGTCAAGTGCCTGTATTTGAAGCGGTTCGCTTCCGGCAAAGCGCGCGGAAAAGTCGAGTCCTACCTCGCCGATATAGCGCTCTTGGTCAGCAACTTCGCAAAGCAGATTGACTTCGGCAGGACCGCAGCGGCCGTCGGCGAGCCACCAGGGATGGAGGCCGGCGCCCGCGATAATGTTTGGGTATCGGCTGGCCCGCTTTTTTGCTGCCGCGAAGTCGCGTGGGTCGACCCCGCAGTCAAAGAGCCCCAGACCCAACGCCGCCGACTCACTGGCTGCAGCATCGGGGCTGAGCATCAAATCAAGATGACAATGCGTGTCAAAGAATCGCGGTTCCATCGCAGGGCATCCTGCTAGTCCAAGCGCTGGCCGTCGGCGCGCACGCGCTCGCACCCGCGCCCGCTGATCTGGCGGATAACCTCGCCGGCAATCATCTGACCCATGATGGGCGGCATAAAGCTGGCGGTACCCAACTCGGTACGCTCGTGGATGTTGGACGGGTCGCGGGGTTGGGTTTTAACCGATTCCTCACAGCTAAACAGCACGTGCAGGCTCTTGATTCCGCGCTTCTTACATTCTTTGCGCATAATGCGGCTCATGGGGTCGCGCACGGTGTCAAAGATATCGGCAAAACGCAAGCATTCGGGATGCAGCTTGTTGGCCCCGCCCATAGAGCTAACCAAACGAATGTCGTGATCTTGAGCATATTTGGCAATGGTGAGCTTGGCCGAGATGGTGTCGATGGCGTCGACGACGTAGTCGAGCTTGCCGCCCGTCTGCTCAAAAACGCTCGTAAAGAACTCGTCGATATTGTCGCTCAGCAGATATTCAGTTCGCTTGATGACGGTGGTGGCGGGATTGATATCGTGGATCATGGCTTCCATAACATCGACCTTGCGCTTGCCGACGGTGCTGTGAAAGGCGATGGACTGGCGATTGATATTGCTGGGCGCGATGATGTCCTTGTCCAGAATCACAAAATGCCCGATGCCGCCGCGGGCAAGTGCCTCGCAGCAGTTAGAGCCCACGCCTCCGCAGCCGAGTATCAGCACCGTGGTGTTGGCGAGCTTGTCGAGTGCCTCGCGGCCCATGATGATCTCGAGCTTGGTGTCGCGTGTCTCGACGAGTGCAGCAGTTTCGGTCATAGACATCCTCCGATGGGGAAGCGAATCGTGTTTTAGCTATCGCCATTATAGGTATTATCGCGATTCCATTTGAGCCCTAGGGGCTTGTTGAAATGAGGCAGGGATTCGCATAAGATGAAGCAGATGGCACCCGTTGCAGCGGGTTAGCCAACTCCCAAACACGTTTGTAGCGTGAGAAGTGGCCGTCTTCGCATTACGCGGGGGCGGCTATTTCATTCGACCTCCAATGTGGATGCCGAGCTCCACAGCCGCGATTACAAGCAACAACAACGTCAGGACATCGTTAATACTCATAGTCCATCTCCTTCTTGGGAAGAGGGAGCTGGCCCATCTGCTTCTGGACCCATTGTATCTAAAAACGAACGAATGTTCTATACATAACATTGCTATTAGATAATTAGACAAACATCTAAATATCAAGTATAGTGTGCATGTCGCGAGAGATAGCGAGAGGAGGTTCTATGCCGGGAGAAGGTTTTAAGGCGCTGGCTGATCCAACGCGGCGGCGCATTTTGGAACTGCTGCGCGAGGGCAATTGCACGGCGGGGGAGCTTGCCAAGCATTTCGATATCAGTAAGCCGTCGCTGAGCCATCACTTGGCGACGCTTAAAAACGCCGGGTTGGTGACCGACGAGCGCCATGGCCAAAACATCGTATACAGCTTAAACACCACCGTCATGCAGGATTTAATTGGCTGGTTTATGGGTTTTACAAACAATGAAGGTGATAAGGATGAATAACGAAAACAAGGGCATTCACCCCACAGGGGTATCGTCGCGCGTGTGGATTGCGCTGGTCGCTCTGTGCGTCGCCAATGTCGTAGCGCACCTCATGGTGATGCCGAGCTTGCCTGCGCAGATTCCCACGCACTGGGGCGCGAACGGCGCTGTCGACGGTTGGGGTCCTAGCTGGATGGCCTCCGCGCTCGGCGTGCTGCCTCTGGCGCTTCTCGCAATGTTCTGCGTGGTGCCGCGCATCGATCCCAAAGGTGAGGCATATCGAACCTCGGGTAAGTTCTATCAGGGCTTCGTAATTGCCTTCACCTTGTTCATGTGCGCCATAAGCTGGCTGGGAGAGCTTACGGTCTGGGGCGTGGTGCCGGCGGTCGGTTCGGTCAACGTGCTGATTTCCGGTGCTGTCGGTTTGCTGTTCATCGGCGTAGGCAACTACTTGCCGCGTGTGAAGCAGAACTATACGCTCGGTATCAAGACGCCCTGGGCGCTTGCCGATCCCGAGAACTGGCGCCGTACGCAGCGCTTTGGCGGTGCCTGCTTTATGGTGCTGGGTGTTGGCCTGATTGCGATGGGCGTGGCGGGCAGCGTGCTTTCGAGTGAAGTCGTCGCCGCGGTGATTGCGGTTCTGGCGTTTGGTTCGGTCGGAGCCGTCTACGTCTACTCGTATCTGCTGTGGCGCAAATCGCAGCGGGCCGTTCGCTAAGGTTGCGGAAAACTAGCGTACGCAGTTCATAGTATGTTCCGGGGGACTTTTCCCAGGTAGTATTAGGGGGTGTGGGCAACCATGCCCCTTTTTCGTTACGTTTCAGAACTGATTTCCTTATTTCGTTTCCACTAAAGCGAATCAAGAATAGGGAAACAGCAGGTAGAAAGGATAAAACAGACAAATGGCGGAGTTTATCTACCAGATGTATCAGGCTCGCAAGGCCCATGGCGACAAGGTAATCCTTGACGACGTGACCCTGAGCTTCTACCCCGGTGCCAAGATCGGCGTCGTGGGCCCCAACGGTATGGGCAAGTCGACCCTGCTCAAGATCATGGCCGGCATCGAGGAAGTCTCCAACGGCGATGCAAGGCTTACCCCCGGCTACACCGTGGGCATCCTGCAGCAGGAGCCGCCGCTCGATGACGACAAGACCGTCATCGGGAACGTGCGTATGGCGTTTGGCGACATGATCGCCAAGGTCGATCGCTTCAATAAGATCGGCGAGGAGATGTGCGACCCGGATTGCGACATGGACGCCCTCATGGCCGAGATGGGCAAGCTCCAGGACGAGATCGACGCCGCCGACGGCTGGGATATCGATTCCAAGCTCGGCCAGGCCATGGACGCCCTGCAGCTGCCCGATTCCGACATGCCGGTTAACGTGCTCTCTGGCGGCGAGCGCCGCCGCGTGGCCCTGTGCAAGCTGCTGCTCGAGGCTCCCGACCTGCTGTTGCTCGACGAGCCCACGAACCACCTGGACGCCGAGTCGATCCTGTGGCTCGAGCACTTCCTGCACAACTATCAGGGCGCGGTGCTTGCCGTCACGCACGATCGCTACTTCCTGGATAACGTTGCCGAGTGGATCTGCGAGGTCGACCGCGGTCACCTTTATCCCTACAAGGGCAACTACTCCACGTATCTGGAGACCAAGGCCGCGCGTATCGAGGCGCAGGGCAACCGCGATGCCAAGCTCGCCAAGCGCATGGAGGCCGAGCTCGAGTGGGTACGCAGCTCGCCCAAGGCTCGCCAGGCCAAGAACAAGGCCCGTCTGGCTCGCTACGAGGAGATGGAGGCCGAGGCCCGCGCAAGCCAGAAACTCGACTGGACCGATATCCGCATCCCTGTGGGCCCGCGTCTGGGCAACAAGGTGCTCGAGGCCCATCACCTGCACAAGGAGTTCGATGGCCGTGTGCTCATCGACGACCTTTCGTTCACCCTGCCGCGCAACGGCATCGTGGGCGTCATCGGCCCCAACGGCGTGGGTAAGACTACGCTCTTCAAGACCATCGTGGGTCTGGAGCCGCTGACTTCGGGCGAGCTCGAGGTGGGCGAGACCGTCAAGATCTCCTACGTCGATCAGAACCGTTCTGGCATCGACCCCGATAAGAACCTGTGGGAGGTCGTCTCGGACGGCCTGGACCACATGATGGTCGGCGAGACCGAGGTCCCGAGCCGCGCGTACGTGGCGAGCTTTGGCTTTAAGGGCCAGGACCAGCAGAAGCGCGCTGGCGTACTCTCCGGTGGCGAGCGCAACCGTCTGAACTTGGCGCTTACGCTCAAGCAGGGCGGCAACCTGCTGCTCCTCGACGAGCCCACGAACGACCTCGACGTCGAGACGCTGTCCTCGCTCGAAGCGGCGCTGCTTGAGTTCCCGGGCTGCTCGGTGGTCATTAGCCACGACCGTATGTTCCTGGACCGCGTCGCCACGCACATTCTGGCGTGGGAGGGCACCGACGAGAATCCGGGCAACTGGTATTGGTTCGAGGGCAACTTCGAGGC
>CAUASQ010000114.1 GCA_958431945.1 uncultured Collinsella sp.
TTTCCAGAAAAACCTCGTCTGCCTGCACAACTCCACAACTCCCCCGCACAAATGGGTCCCAAAAAGCTGTTGCGGTGAAATAGGGACTGTTGGGCGACCTAACAGGCTTAAACAGTCCGTATTTCACCGCAACTTATTGGTGGGGATGCGATTAGCGCTTGCGGGGGACGAGTTTGGTGCGGCGCAGGTAGATCATCTCGGCGGCGATGGAGATGGCGATCTCCTCGGGGTCCTCGGCCTCGATGGCAACGCCGATCGGAAGGTGCAGCTCGTCGATCTGGTCCTGCGTAAAGCCTTCCTGCTCCAGGCGGGCGCGCACAAAGGCCGTCTTGCGGCGCGAACCCAGACAGCCCAGGTAGGCAGGCTTGGCACGCATGGCCTGAATCACCACGTCGATATCGGACTTGTGCCCCGCCGTGGCGACGACCACCAGATCGCGCGGGCCGATGGGGCACTGCTTGCTCAGGTTCTTGTAGTCGACCAGACGACGGTCGTAGACACCGGGCACCCAATCGGGGGTCAGCGTGCCGGGGCGGTCGTCGCACGCCACGACGGCAAAGCCCGCCGCCGTGAGCACCCGCGCCGTCGCGGCGCCCACGTGGCCGCAGCCAAAGATATAGGTCAGCCCCTCGGGGCAGAGCGTCTCGATGTGCGCGGGAGGAATCTCGGAGGCGGCATTGGTGTAGGTGACCTTACTCCCCTCTTCCGTCAGCGAAAGCCCGGGGCAACCCACAATGGTGCGGCGCGACTCCTCGCCATGGTATTCGGCAGCGTCGCTTTCGAGCGCGCTTGCGATAAACGGCTCAAAGTCGATGACGAAGTCGCCGATGCGCCGATAGACCAAGACGTCGGCAACCGACTGGAGCAACGGTACCTTGGTCGCGTCCAGGTGCAGATAGCACAGGCAGATGGCTCCGCCGCAGATCATGCCGGTATCGGAGTTCTCGCCGCCCATGGTGTAGCGGACTAGACGCGATTGCCCCGCGGCCAGCAGCTCTCGCGCCTCGTCCAGCGCAAAGAGCTCGATCTTGCCGCCGCCGATGGTGCCCGCCTGGCTACCGTCGGCAAAGACGACCATCCAGGCGCCCACGCCGCGCGGCGACGACCCCGCCGTGCCGGCAACTACCACCAGCTCGCACGTCTTACCAGCCTTCAGAGCGCCAAGCGCAGCATTCACCACATCGAGCTTTTCCATTGCAATTTCCTATCCCTGAAATACACCGGTGAGCATAGCGAGTGCCTCGAGCACACCGCCGCCGACCGACGTCGCCTTGTCCGAAATGTAGTTGATATAGCTGGCATCGCCGCGCGGATCGACATCGGCGCATTTAAAGCCCTCAGTCACCTGCACGCCGTTCGCCAAAAGCCCGCGCAGACAGCCGTCAATCTGCGTGACCATGGGAGTATCGCCCGCATACCCGATCACATCGCCAGCACTCACGATGTCGCCGATCGCGCGGTCGGACCTAAACACGCCGGCGGCGGGGCTGTGGATAACGCGCTCCCTGCCATAGCCAGCGATAATGCCCGGCACGCCCGTGTTGGGCTGGGGCGAACCTTGGGTAATGACACGGCCCAAAAAATGCCCACGCATAGTCTCGACCACGGCATCGCAATCGACCGGCGCGGTAAAGCCCGGCCCCACGGCGATGACGGCAGGCGCCATGTCGCGCGTGGTGCCCAGGTTGCGCTTGGCTAAAATCGCGTCGACCACAGCCGCGGGCTTCAGTTCGTCGAGCATCTGCGCCTGGGGGTCCACCACGACGGCGACGTCTCCGGCCTCGGTAATTGCAAGCGCCTCTGCCGGCGTCTGCGCCAAGCGAGCGCGAATGCCCTCGACCTGGACCTCGCCCAGGCGAATGGCCTCGCAAAAACTGATTGTGCGACGGATGCACGTGGGAACCGCGATATCGGCCATGACAACCGACACGCCGGCGCGCACCAAACGGGCAGCGACACCCGTGGCGATATCACCGGCGCCGCGAACATAAACGAGCATTCCCGGGGCACCTCCCTGTGCTACGGTTTGAGCAGAGCAAAAGCGGTTCGACCGCTACTCTGATGATTATTTATTATCACAGTATTATACGGCGGTGAACAGATGGAAACGGTTAGCGGCAATCTTGCCTCGGCGCTCAGGATCGAGCCGGGCATTACCGCGATTATCGGCAGCGGCGGCAAGTCGACCTTGCTAAAGACGCTGGGTCTTGAGCTTATGCGCGCTGGCGGCCGCGCGCTCCTCTGCACCACCACGCATATGTTCCCCGTCGCCGGCGTGCCGTGGGACGGGTCGAGCCGTCGCCTGGACGCCGCGCCTTGGAAGCCGGGCGCCTCGCATGTCCCCGGTTGCACCTGCGAGGCATGCGCGGGCATGAGCCGCGGAAGTATCTGCCAGGCGGGTGTTTTGGACCCGGAGACGGGCAAACTCTCCTCCCCTGCCGAGCCGCTCGACCAGCTGGCGCAGCGCTTTGACTGCGTCCTGGCCGAGGCGGACGGCAGCAAGCGGCTCCCGCTCAAGGCCCACGCCGCCTGGGAGCCGGTGATTCCCTCTGGCACGGCCAACATCGTCTGGATCGTCGGCGCCTCAGGGCTCGGCAAGCCCATCAACGAAGCCGTCCACCGCCCCGAGCTCTTTTGCGAGCGTTGCGGCTGCGAGCCCACCGACACTGCCACCCCAGAGCGCGTCGCCATGGTGCTCAATGCCGAGCTGCAGATGCTGAACCTCAACAATGCCCGCATCATGCTCAACCAAGTCGACACGCTCAGCGACCCCACAATGGCCGACCGCTTCGAGGCAGCTCTCGACCGTCCCGTCGTCGCCAGCAGCCTCAAATAGCCGGCCCCATCTCGTCAGTTGCGGTGAAATACGGACTGTTTGGCCGCCTAACGGCCGCAAACAGTCCGTATTTCACCGCAACTGCGGAGGGGACACGGCATCTTTGCTGCTAGCGGGGGACGTAGCGACCGGGCTGGGCTCCGGTGGGCTCGCCATCGCGCGCCACCAGCACGCCGTTCACAAACACGGCCCTGGCGCGACCATGTGCCTCAAAACCCTCGAGCGGCGTGTAGTCCACGGCCTGATGCTGCGCCGCGGCACTGATCGTCCAGCGCGCCTTGGGATCCCACACGCACACGTCGGCATCGGAGCCCTCGGCAAGACAACCCTTGCGCGGATACATGCCAAAGACGCGCGCCGGGTTCTCACTCATCAAGCGGCACAGATCCTCGGGTCCCAGCTGTCCCTCAAAGCTCGTGGCAATCGCGACGGGACGATGCTCCACGCCGGGCCCGCCGTTAGGAATCGCGCGGAAATCGTCGCGCCCGCGGTCCTTTTGCCCGTGCAGGTTAAAGCTGCAATGATCGGTCGCAATAGTATCGATCTCGCCGGCCACAAGCGCCTCGCGCAGGGCTGCACGGTCGCCGGCATGACGCAGCGGCGGGCTCATCACATACTTGGCGCCCGCAAAGCCGTCCTCGCCCTGCTCCAGGTAGCAAGTATCGTCGAGCATCAGATACTGAGGGCAGGTTTCGACATAGATGTTCTTCTGCCCGCGCGCCTTGGCAGCGCGAATGGCCTCGAGCCCCAGCTTGGTCGAAAGGTGCACCACGTTGACCGGGGCGTCGCCGGCCAAGTGTGCCAGATACAGCAGGCGGCTCACGGCCTCGGCCTCACACACGTCCGGACGGCTGAGCGCATGGCCCTCAGGCCCGTGGATACCCCGCTCAAACACGCGCTTCTGCAGCGCGTTGACCAACGTGCCGTTCTCGCAATGCACGCACAGTATGCCGCCAATACGCTTGAGCTCCTCCAACACCTCGAGCGTCTCGGCATCGTCCAAGCGCAGGTGGTCATAGGCAAAGTAGGTCTTAAACGACGACACGCCCGCCTCGCACATGGCCGAAAGATCGGCGCGGTTGCGCTCATTCCACTCGGCGAGTGCCATATGAAAGGCGTAGTTGGCCGTGCAGGTGCCGTCAGCGCGGCGATGCCACTCGGCCAAGGCATCGGGCATGGTCACGCCGCGATCGGCCGTCGCGTAGTCGACGATGGTCGTGGTGCCGCCGCAGGCAGCCGCACGCGTGCCGGTCTCAAAGCTATCGGCCGTCCAGTCCATGCCGGTCCAGCACTGCATGTGCGTGTGCCCATCGATAAAGCCGGGAAACACCCAGCAGTCCGCGGCATCTTCGACGGTATCGCCCTCGGCCGGCTCAATCGCCGCGGCGATCCGCACGATCTTATCGCCATCCATGGCAAGATCGGCGCGGCGAAGCCCCTGGGGCGTCACGAGCGCGCCGTTTTTGATGATGACCATGTTGCTCCTTATTGATTCATACAGTTGGCCACGCGATCAAAATACGAGCAGGCCGCGATATGCTCCGTTATGCGTCGCTGTCCCTTGGCGGTATCGACATCCCACAGCTCATAGGCGCGCGCTTCGACCAGCACCACGTCGGTACGGTCCTTGAGAATCGAGCCCCCGCCGTCCTTGCCCTCAAGACGTATGAGTGCATCGAACAGTTCCGCCGGAAAGAGCACCGGGCTCGAAGGCTCACCGTTGCACGCAAGACGCACCGGATGTTTGCGGCCACGCTCGTCAAATGCACGAACCATAGCCTCAAAAGAATCCGAACTCACGAGCGGCTGGTCGCCCGGCAAAAAGAGGCAACCTTTCCAGTTGCGTTCGACTCCCCACGAAAGGCCCGCACGGACGCTTTCGCTGCGCAGCTCGCCATCGTGCAGCACGCACGGGCAATGCTTGTCCTCGCAAATCTGAGCGACCCCGGGCCAACGCGTCGAAACCACAACGTCAAAGCCCCGGGGAACCGAATCGATAGTCCAGGCAATCAGCGGCTCGCCATAGATATCGGCAAGCATCTTGTTGGAGCCAAACCGCTTGCCCTCGCCCGAGGCCATAATGACGCATCCAAGTTTCATGGTGATACCTCCCCTGAAACCATCGTACCCATAACTCGCGCCGCGGGCATCCACATCGAAAGCGCTTATCCCGCACGCCCGCGATGCAAAAAAGAGGCACCCCGCCGGTTGGCAGAGCGCCCCCTTTACATGGCTTACCTCAACCCGGCTTTAGGCCTGGAGCCAACGGGCGGTGTTGCGCTCGTCGAGGGCCTTGAGGGTAGCGGCGGGATCGGCA
>CAUASQ010000115.1 GCA_958431945.1 uncultured Collinsella sp.
CCATGATGGTGCGGGCGACGCCGTCGTGGTCGTTGTCGTATTCGGTGATGGCGTCGGCGGCCTCGCGGTCCTCGGGCTCGGCGTTGATCATGGCCATGCCGTGGCCCGCTGCCTGCAGCATGGGGATGTCGTTGATGTTGTCGCCGAACGCCCAGGCGTCGGCGAGACGCTCGCCCAGGTGCTCGCATAGCCACGTAAGGGCCGTTCCTTTGGTGGCGCCCTCGCCCATGACCTCGATGTTCATGGCGTACGAACGCGTGACCTCAATGCCTTCGAGTGTGTCGAGCTCCGCCGCGATGGCGTCGCGATCGGCCGGGTCGTGCCAGTACATGGCGATGCGTTCGAGTGTCTCGACCTCGTCGATCTTGCTGTCGATATCCATGTCGATCGGTGTTCGTGTGCGCTTGAGCGAAGCTGCGATGTGGGGGTCGCCGCCGCAGAACTCATCCAGACGCTCGTAAAGCGAGCGGGGGAGGAAGCACCGCCCATCCGCGAAGATATCGAAGGTCACATCGTGGCCGGCGGCGATGCGATGGATGCGATGGGCAATGCCGCAATCGAGCGGACGGCTCAATACGCACGTGGCGCGCGAGGCGTCGGTGGACACATCGTCGTCGAGCTGCCAGACGCTGGCACCATTGGCGCAGACGGCATAGTGCACGGCGGGATGGGCGAGGACGGGCTCAAAGATGCCCGACAGCGGGCGCCCCGTGCAGGGCACAAATTCAATCCCGCGTCGAGCGAGCTCGTCGAGCATCGCCCAGGTGGCATCGCTCATCTGCTTATCACTCGTCAGCAGCGTTCCATCCATATCGGAAAACACAATCATTTGATGAAGCCCTTTCTACTGGCATAAAAAGCGTGGCCGAGGGCGATGATGCCCTGGCCACGCTCGGGTTCTATAACGGTCCGCGTCCTAGCGATCGGCGAGCGGCTTGTACTCCAGCGGTTCGATAACCGGGCGATACGCGGGGCGAATAATACGGTGCGCGCAGAAGAGCTCTTCCATGCGGTGTGCCGACCAGCCGGCCATGCGGGCGACGGCGAATAGCGGCGTAAAAAGCGTCTCGGGCACGCCGAGCATCTTGTAGATAAAGCCTGTGTACAGGTCGATGTTGGCGCAGATGGGCTTGGTCATGCCGTGGTCGCGCATCACCTGCGGTGCCAGGCGCTCAATGCGCTCGATGAGCGCGAACTCATCGCCCAGGTCCTTCTTGGCGGCAAGTGTGCGCGCGTAACGGCGGCACACCTCGGCACGCGGGTCGCTCAGCGTGTAGACGGCGTGGCCCATACCGTAGATGAGACCCGTGCCGTCGAAGGCCTGCTTGTCGAGAATCTTGCCCAGGTAGGCTGCGACCTCGTCCTCGTCCTCCCAATTGGAGACGTGCGCACGGATGTCCTCGTGCATGGACACGACCTTGGCGTTGGCGCCGCCGTGGCGCGGGCCCTTGAGCGAGCCGATAGCCGCGGCGTAGGCGGAATACGGGTCGGTGGCCGAAGACGACAGCACGCGGCAAGCGAAGGTGGAGTTGTTGCCGCCGCCGTGCTCGGCATGCAGCATGAGCATAACGTCGAGCAGCATGGCTTCGTCGCGGGTGAATGCCATGCCGCCGCGCAACACCTGCAGGATAGTCTCGGCGGTGGAGAGGCCGGGTGTGGGGTGCGGTACATGAACCTCGGAGCCGCGGCGCTTGGCGACCGAGGCCATATGCGCGAAGGCGGCGATGCGGGGGAGACGGGCGAGCATGGAGATGGCGACGTCGATTTCGTGCTCGGGTGTAATGGCGTCGGGCTCGGCGTCGAAGGCGTAGAGCAGCAGCACGGCGCGCTGGAGCACGTTCATGATGCTCGACGACACCGTGGTCATAGGGAACTCTTTGACGTATTCGTCGCTCAGATGTCTAAAGGCGCCCAGGCGCTCGCAAAAGCCGTCGAGCTCTTCCTTGTTGGGCAGTGAACCCGTGATAAGCAGATAGGCGACTTCCTCGTAGCCGTAGCGATTCTCGGCCTGGGCATTGTTGACCAGATCCTCGATGCTGTAGCCGCGAAGCGTGAGCTTGCCCTGATCGGGCACGACCTTTCCGTCGACCTTGTTGTAGCCGTGCACATCCGAGATGCGAGTGAGGCCCGCGACCACGCCCGAGCCGTCGGCATTGCGCAGGCCGCGCTTGACATTGTGCTCAACAAATAGGCCCTCGTCATAAGGGTCAGTCGGCAGGCCATAGTAGAGATTTTCGCTTTCGGGCGAAATCTGGCGGCTCGCTTCGTAATCCAAGACCAGGCGGCTCAGGTGGTCGTCGAAGCGGTAATAGATTTTCTTGGCGTCGTAGGCCATGCGCGCTCCTCTCCGGGCCGCATCGGGGTGACTTGCATGGGCATGCGCGCGTCAGGCTATCCCCAGCGGCTTGCTCGCTACAGGCGGTACATAAAGTTGAAGACGTCCTCGCGCTGGATGGACACGTTGACGCCCGAAAGCTCGCCGGCCTCGGCCAGCGCCTTCTGCAGCTCGGCGAAGTCGAGCTTGGACTCGGCGGTATCGGCCAGCATGGTCATGGTGAAGATGTCCTCGATAATGGACTGCGTGATGTCGCGGATGTCGACGTTGGCCTCGCCTAGGACACGGGTGACGCCGGCGACGATGCCGGGGCGGTTCTTGCCAAGGACGGTGATGACGATACGGGAGGACGAGATCTCGGCCATGGGAAACCCTTTCGCGTGATTGCGGCGCGCGCGGGGCGCTCCGCTACGGTACAGTGTTCATCATTGTACCTGTCTGGCGCAAAAAAGGCGCGCTCGCTGCGGCGTTACATGCCTGCAACATGAGCGTAAGGGGGAAGGCCGTACGGGGAAGAGCCGTCTGGCGCGTGTCCGGCTCGTGTTGGGTTGATTTCCGATCTCAGCCGAACACATTGAGCGGACAGGCCGTTCCCGCAGTCAGCCGAACGCCTCCGACGGCTGATTCCGAACTGGAAGCGGAGGGCATCCCCGCCCTTCGGTAGGGGATACCGCTCCGCGGCGCATGCCGCGGGCGGCGCCCCTATCGGACCACCGTGACCTCAGTTGGGATGGGCCCAGCACTGCCGCGTACTCGGTGAGCTAGAGCCAACTGTTCGTCTTCACGTCGCGTATGGCGATATTTCGGTCGTCCGGCTCGGTGATGCCGTAGCCGAACGCCTGGAGCGTCTCGATGGACTCCTGGATCCTCTGTTGGAACATGGGACCCGGATCGACCCTCGGCCCGAGGTGCCCGCGCCAAAGGCACGGCGTGGCGCGCAGCATGTTATGGATTTTGGAGATGGGCTCGATGTCGGCGTAGACGTTGAGCGTCGCCATGGCGTCCTTGTGGCCGAGGATCGATTGGAGCGCCTTGATATCGCCGCCTTGACGGATCCACTGCGTTGCGAACGTGTGGCGAAGGCCGTGGAACGTGATCAGCTCGTCGTTGGTGCCCATGAGGCCGTTGGTCTCCGAGAACGTCTTGAACGCCCTGCGGATATAGCTTGTCGTCGCGAAGGTCGCGCCCGGCTCCGACAGGATGTAGCAGTCCCCGATCTCGACCGCCCCGGTAAGGCCGCGCAAGCGCAGCTTTCCGCAGTCGATCTCGTGGGTCTCCTTCAGGAAGGGGGGTAGGCCGACCGGGTCGATGGGGATACCCCTGGCGTCATGGGTCTTGGTGTCCTTGATGAACGAACCCATTCCCTTCGCGTACGCCACCGAGTGTCTGATCGAGATCAGGCCCGTCTCGAAATCCACATCGCACCACCGAAGGCCGCAGACCTCGCCGATTCGCATCCCCGTGTGCAGGGCGAGTACGACCGCCCTCTAATCCTCGGCGGACCAATCGAGTCCGAACTCCTTTCGGGCATCCTCTTCGCTCATGACTTCGAGAAGGTCTCCGGGTTGGCAACGAAGGGCGAGGCATAGCTGCTCGAGTGTGTTGAAGCGAATGCCGCGAATATGCCCTTTTTTAATACGGGACAGGTTCACGGGCGTGGTTCCAATCCTTTCGGCAAGTTCGTTCGAGGAAATCTTTCGCTCGGCCATGATCTTGTCGAGGCGAACAATTACGGGCATGGCGTTTCCTTACGCAATCTCGTCGGAGTCGAGGTACAGCTCTCGGGCGTACAAGAAGAGCTGGGAAAGCATGAACAGGACGATGCCGAGAACCAGAGAGGTCCAATCGAATGATGAAGCGATCTCTTGGGCACCGACGGCCCCCTCGCCGCCAAACATCGAAACGGAGGTTTTGAGTGAGCCGGCGTAGAGGCTGGTGGCAGCTTGAACAACGAAGAGAATGCCGAGCACCTTCAAGCATGTCGCAGACCCTTTCTTGAAGGGGTCTCCGCTCTTGATCGTCCACACGAGAACGGCGCTGAGGATGGTCGTAGCGATACCGATGACGGCAGGGACCAATGTCGAGATCGCAAGGGCTGGATACGCGGGGGAGTCTGCAATTACAGGGTTGCCGAGCACTTCGATTGCTGGCTTTAAGGAGAACGCCACTTGTGCGATGGCGGTGGCGCAAAGGGTCGCAGAGGCTATCGCACATGCGATGCGGAAGGAATGAAGCCGGGGAGTGCGATTGTCGGAACTCATAATAACCTCCGAAGAATTTAAAAAACTCAGGTTACTTTTTAACAGTTTATGTTAAATTGACTTTGCCGGCAAGTAATCACAGCATACTGCAACCGAAACCCCTCTAGATTGGAGAGGATTATGTTCAGTACTGTTAAGTCGTGTAAGCTCTTGGTTTTCCTCGGCCTCGCTCTTTGTCTGTTGCTGCCGGGAGCCCCCGCTTTTGCGGATACCCCGATGCCTCCTTCCCAGGAGAGCAGCCAGTGTGCCCTCGTTGAGCCCCTCGGGTATACGGACGACGTCGTCGATACCTACTGGAGCTACAGCTGTCCTCGCGGCGTAAGCGGGCACAGCATCTCGATGTTCAACATCTCTTACAAGACGATCTCCTACCGAAATGGCTATCGCCGATCCGCGCATCATAGGGAATCCCGCCTCGCTGCAATGTGCTCCTGTGGTGTTCTTGGCACAACTGATAAATGGCAATTTGTCTATAGCACCTACTAGATGCGAGGAAGGGCCGAGCATTTTGTTCGGCCCCTCTGTTCCGACTGGATGAGGTTAAGGTTG
>CAUASQ010000116.1 GCA_958431945.1 uncultured Collinsella sp.
GACGCCTGGAACATCGTGACGCAGGTCGTGAGCTACACCAACCACACCATCCTGCCCGAGGCTCTGGAGAAGTGGCCCATCGGCACGTTCTCCAAGCTCCTCCCCCGCGTGTACCAGATCATCGACGAGATCAGCCGTCGTTGGCACGAGTCGTTCGACACCACGCAGGAGGGCTGGCAGGAGCGTCTGCGCCAGACCGCCATTCTGTGGGACGGCGAGATTCGCATGGCCAACCTGTCCGTGATCTGCAGCCATAGCGTCAACGGCGTGGCAAAGATCCACTCCGACATCATCAAGAACATCGTGCTCAAGGACTTCTATGCCCTGACGCCCGAGAAGTTCAACAACAAGACCAACGGCATCTCGCACCGTCGCTTCTTTGCCGAGGCCAACCCCACCTACGCAAAGCTCGTGACCGAGGCCATTGGCGACGGCTGGCTCAAGGACGCCTTTGAGCTGAAGAAGCTTAAAAGTTTCCAGAACGACACCGAGTTCCTGAAGGCCGTGGGTGCCTCCAAGCGCGTCAACAAGGAGCGCCTTGCCGCCTACGTTAAGGCCGAGACCGGTTTGGTCATCGACCCCAACACCGTCTTCGATGTCCAAGTAAAGCGCTTCCATGCCTATAAGCGCCAGCTCATGAACATCATGAAGGTGATGGACATCTACAACCGTCGCATCGCCGATCCCAACTTCCACGTGACGCCGACGACCTTCATCTTTAGCGGCAAGGCCGCCTCGAGCTACACCTTTGCCAAGGAGACCATCCGCCTCATTAACTCTGTGGCCGAGGTCATCAACAACGATGCCCGCGTCAACGAGGTCATGAAGGTCTGCTTTATCCCCAACTTCCGCGTGAGCAACGCCCAGCTCATCTACCCTGCCGCCGAGATCTCGGAGCAGATTTCCACGGCCGGCAAGGAGGCCTCGGGCACGTCCAACATGAAGCTCATGATGAACGGCGCCATTACGCTGGGCACCCTCGACGGCGCTAACATCGAGATCGCCGACCTGGCCGGCCGCGAGAACGAGGCCATCTTTGGCCTGACCGCTCCCGAGGTCGAGCAGCTCTGGGCATCCAACAGCTACTTTGCATGGGATACCCTCAACGGCGACCGCGAGCGTCTGGGCCGCGTGATGGACGAGCTTAAGGACAATACCTTTGCGGGTCTTTCGGGCAACTTCGAGAGCATCTACAACGAGCTCATGAACAACAACGACCCCGATCTAGTCATGGCCGATTTCCGCAGCTACGTGGATGCATGGGAGAAGCTCACGGGCAGCTACGGCGACCAGGAGACCTGGAACCGCAAGGCGCTGCTCAACACCGCCTCCTCGGGCTGGTTCTCGAGCGACCGCACCATTCGCGAGTACCGCGACGAGATCTGGCACGCGTAAAGGCGCGCGAACTCCCCTATGCCAGCACGGCATTACTCGACGGGCGTGACGTTGCGCCGCGCCCGTCGCTAATGGGTTTAGGAACATCGATGACAGAAGGAGAAATCGATGAGTAAGAAAGAATGCATCGCGATGCTCCTCGCAGGAGGACAGGGCAGCCGATTGGGGGCACTCACCCAAAAGATCGCCAAGCCGGCGGTTAGCTTTGGTGGCAAGTTCCGCATTATCGACTTTTCGCTGTCCAACTGCTCCAACTCGGGCATCGACACGGTGGGCGTTCTGACGCAGTATCGCCCCTACCTGCTGCATGCCTACGTGGGCTCCGGCGAGGCGTGGGATCTGGACAGCCGCGACGGTGGCGTGTCGATTCTGCCGCCGTACGAGACGCAGACCGGCGGCGCCTGGTATGCGGGCACGGCCGACGCCATTACGCAGAACCTGGACTACATCAAGGCCAACGACCCCAAGTACGTCCTGATTCTTTCGGGCGATCACCTGTATCGCATGGACTACCGCAAGATGCTCAAGACGCACATTGAGAACAACGCCGACCTCACGGTGAGCGTTATGCCCGTGCCGTGGGAGGAGGCCAGCCGCTTTGGCATCCTGACCACCGACCCCGAGGACGGCCGCATCACCAAGTTCACCGAGAAGCCCGATAAGCCCGATTCGAACCTCGCGTCCATGGGCATCTACATCTTCTCGGCCGACGTGCTGATCGAGGCGCTCGAGGAGGACGCTCTGGACCAGCGCTCGAGCCACGACTTTGGCAAGGACATCATCCCCAAGCTGCTTGGCGAGGGCAAGCGCCTGTACAGCTACGAGTTCCACGGCTTTTGGAAGGACGTCGGCACCATCGCCAGCTTCCACGAGACCTCGATGGACCTGCTGGGCAACAACCCCGAGTTCGATCTGTTCGACAAACACTTCCCCATCATGTCCAACATCACCACGCGTCCGCCGCACTACATTGGCCCGGATGGTCGCCTGGACGACTGCCTGGTCTCCAACGGCTGCAAGATCTACGGCACCGCTCGCCACTCGATCCTTTCGACCGATGTCATCATCGAGGAGCGCGCCGTGGTCGAGGACTCCGTGCTGCTGCCGGGTGCGCACGTTAAGAGCGGCGCGCACATCTGCCGCGCTATTTTGGGCGAGAACTCCACGGTCGAAGAGGGCGTGAAGCTCGGCTCTGTCGATACCACCAAGGATACGGCCGTCGTTGGAAATGACGTCGTTATCGGGAAGGGGGAATGATCCGATGATCAATCGCAAGGCCATCGGTTATATCACCGCTAACTACTCTTCGACCTACGGCAGCGTGCTGCTCAAGGACCGCCCCATCGCGTCCGTTCCGTTTTTGGGCCGCTACCGCCTGATCGACTTCCCGCTGTCCAACATGATGAATGCCGGCATTAAGACCGTTGGAGTCGTCATGCCGGGCAACTACCGCTCGCTGATCGACCACGTGGGCTCGGGCAAGGACTGGGGCCTGGACCGCAAGAAGGGCGGCCTGTTCATGGTCCCCGGCAACGCGTATGGCACCACCAAGGGCGGCATGCGCTTCCTGCTGCGCGACATCATCTCCAACAAGACGCTGTTCCAGCGCTCGGACAAGCCCTATGTCGTGATGATGGGCACCAACATCATCTTTAATATGGACCTCAACACCATCATCGACGCGCACGAGAATTCCGGCGCCCAGATGACCGTGGTGTACTGCAAGGCCACGCGCAACGTCGATGACGAGACCAAGCTGCAAATCAACGAGAACGGCCGCCTGACGGGCGTGAGCGCCGGCGTCGTGTACGGCGACAATGCCTCTATGGACTGCTGCATCGTCAACCGCGAGACGCTGCTCGAGATCATCGACCACTACCAGGCCGCCGACTATCTGGACCTGCTCGAGGCACTCCAGGGCGACTTTGGTAACATCGACGTGTGCAGCTACGAGTACAAGGGCGAGGTTGTGGGCGTGTTTAGCGAGAAGTCGCTGTATCGCCGCAGCATGGACCTGCTCGACCAGACCGTGGCTGACCAGCTCTTTGACCCCGAGCGCCCAATCCTGACCAAGGCTCACGATGTGCCGCCTTCGCGCTATGCGACGGGCAGCCACGCCTGCAACTCGATCATCTCGGCCGGCTGCATCATCAAGGGAACCGTGCGCAACTCGATCCTGTCGCGCGGCGTCGTGGTCGAGGAAGGCGCCTCGGTGACCAACTCGATCATCAACCAGAGCTGCATCATCAAGAGCGGCGCCCGCGTTGAGAACGCCATCCTGGACAAGAACAACGTGGTTCCCACCAACACCGAGCTTCGCGGCACGCCCGAGAACATCCTGGTGCTGGGCAAGGCTCCGTTAACTTCCGATACCACCATCGTACGTTAACGTTGGCACCGCAACATCGCTCGTAACATGTAGAATAGCCGCCCGGTTCGCGCCAGGCGGCTATTCTCGAATTGCAACATGGGAGACAATATGGCTGATTCCAGCAAAAAGATGCAGATCGTGTTTGCCTCGGCCGAGTGCGCACCGTTTGTTAAGACCGGTGGCCTGGGCGACGTAGCAGGCTCGCTGCCTGCGGCGCTTGTGCGCGCCGGCGCCGAAGTCATCGTGATGGTGCCCAAGTACGCCACCATCAAGGACGAGTACAAGGCGCAGATGGAGCACTTCTCCGACTTTTACGTGAGCCTGGGCTGGCGCAATGAGTACTGCGGACTCGAGAAGCTCGAGCACGACGGCGTCACCTATATGTTCATCGACAACGAGCGCTACTTTGCGCGCGACTATCCGTACGGCTTCTTTGACGACGGCGAGCGTTTTGCGTTCTTCTCCAAGGCCATCACCGAGAGCCTGCAGCACCTGCCGGCCGGCTTTGAGTGTGACATCCTGCACTGCAATGACTGGCAGACGGCGCTGGCGCCCGTGTTTTTGCGCGAGTTCTACCAGGGCCTGCCGCTGTACGACCGTGTAAAGACCGTCTTCTCGATCCACAACGTGGCGTTCCAGGGCCAGTTTAGCGACACCGTGATGGAGGACATCCTGGGCGTGGCGCACATTCCGGCGGCCGCTTCGCAGCTGCGTTGCGACGCCTGCAGCATTAACTACATGCTGGGCGCCCTGCGCTATGCCGATGCCATCACTACGGTGAGCCCCACCTATGCCAACGAGATCCAGACGCCCGAATTTGGCGAGGGCCTGGACGGCGTTCTGCGCGAGCGTTCGTACGCGCTGCAGGGCATTTTGAATGGCATCGACGTCGCGGGCTTTGACCCGGCGACCGACAAGCGCATTGCCGCCAACTACACCGTGGAGGACCGTTCCGGCAAGGCCGTATGCAAGGCCAAGCTGCAGGAAGAGCTGGGGCTCGAGGTTCGCGACGACCGTCCGCTCATGGTGATGGTCACGCGTCTGACGCGCCAGAAGGGCCTAGACCTGGTCATGTACGCGCTCGACCGCATCCTGGCCGGCGGCGTGCAGGTGGCGGTGCTGGGCACCGGCGACCGCGACTACGAGGACGGCCTGCGCTACTTCCAGGACAAGTACCCCGGCACCATGGCGGCTCGCATCGAGTTCGATCCGGCACTGTCGCAGCGCATGTATGCTGCCGCCGACATGTTCCTGATGCCTTCGAAGTTTGAGCCCTGCGGTCTGTCGCAGATCATCGCCATGCGCTACGGCACCCTGCCCATCGTGCGCGAGACCGG
>CAUASQ010000117.1 GCA_958431945.1 uncultured Collinsella sp.
CGGCGATGCATGCCGATCTCCACGAGCGTGCCCACAATAGTGCGCACCATCGAATGTAAAAATGCGTTGCCCTCGATGGTGAAGGTCAGGATATCCTCGCCAAAAGCGACCTCGTGGCCAAACTCGGCACGCATCACACAGCGGTGCGTGGGCTTGCCCACGGCAGACGCCACCTTGCAAAAGCTCTTAAAGTCCTGCTCGCCCAAGAGCGCAGGGCACGCGGCAACCATGGCATCGACATCCAAGGGGTAGCGATGCCACCAAACCGCACCCCGTGAGAGCACAGGACGCGTGTCGCGGTCGGCAATACGGTATGTATACGTACGGGAACGGGCATCAAAGCGCGCAGAAAAGCCTTTACGGGCCTTGTAGACCTCGTTAATGGCGATATCTTTGGGCAGCAGCGCGTCCATAGCCCTAAGCCATCTACGGCGCGTCAAAGCAAGCTCAGCGTCCGTTACGGGCACGCTAATATACTGAGCCACCGCATGCACGCCGGCATCGGTACGCCCCGCACACGTCAGATCTATCGGGCGGCGCAGCAGCGTCTCGATAGCGCGGCGCAGCTCGCCCGCAACCGTCGTCTGGCCCGGCTGCTCCGCAAAGCCGCTATAGGACGAGCCATCGTAGGCCACGCGGAAAACGAGCGTGGCATCGAGCTCTGGAATCGAATTGAAATCAGACGGCGCGGTCATGGGCGCTCCCAACAAACAGGCAATGACATTTCGACAAAAAAGAGGGGTACGCGAACGTACCCCTCGAATATAGCCTATGCAGACAGATTGTCTACTCAGCGGTCTCCTCAGCAGGAGCCTCCTCGGCAGCCTCGACCTTCTTGGGAGCAGCGGCCTTCTTGGGGGCCGGAGCAGCCTTCTTGGCCTTAGGCGTGCAAGGCTCGGTGACGAGCTCCATGATAACGATGGGAGCGTTGTCGCCCTTGCGGTTACCGAGCTTCATGATGCGGGTGTAACCGCCGTTGCGGTCCTGCCACATGCCCTGAGCAGCCTTGTCGAAGATCTCGGCAACGAGCTGCTTATCGCCGAGCTTGGCGATAGCCAGACGACGAGAGTGCAGGTCGCCCTTCTTGGCCCAGGTGATGATCGGATCGACGACCGAACGCAGCGCCTTAGCGCGGGTCTCGGTGGTCTTGATGCGGTCGTTCTCGAAGAGAGCCTTAGCAAGGCTCTTCTTCATGGCCTTGGTGTGGCTCGCATCGGTGCCGAGCTTCAGGCCCTTCTTAACGTTGTGACGCATGGTCTAGTTTCTCCTCAAATATGCGAAGCATTAAGCCTTCAGGCTCAGGCCCATGGACTCAAGCTTGTCCTTCACTTCCTCGATCGACTTAACACCGAAGTTACGGATGTTGAGCAGATCGTTCTCCGAGAACTCAACGAGCTGACGGACCGAGTGAATGCTGGCGCGCTTAAGGCAGTTGTAGGAACGGACGGAAAGGTCCAGATCCTCGATCTGCTTGTCCAGCTCAGCGTTGTCGTTGGTGACCTCGGGAGCGAAGATCGAAGCCTCCTCCTCGACCTCGGGGGTCTCGGCAAGGTTCATAAAGGCGGCCATATGCTGGTTGATGATATTGGCAGCCTGGACCACGGCGTCGCGCGGAGCGATGGAACCGTTGGTCTCGATCTCGAGGACAAGGCGGTCGTAGTCGGTGTGCTGACCGACACGGCAAGCCTCAACGAGCTTGGCGCAACGGGAAACCGGCGAGTACAGCGAGTCGACGTGGATCACACCGATGGGATCGTTGTCGCGCTTGTTGGCCTCGCCAGAAACATAGCCGCGGCCATAGCCGATGCGCATGCTCATGGTGAGATGGCCACCCTCGGTGAGCGTAGCGATGTGCTGCTCGGGGTTGACCAGCTCAAACTCGGACGGAATAAAGAAGTCCGCACCGGTGACCTCGCAGGGGCCGTCAACCGAGATGGTGGCGGTCGCCTCGTCGGTCGTGCCGAGAGCCCTGAAGACAAGACCCTTGACATTCAGGACGATATCGGTGACATCCTCGACCATGTTAGGGATGGTCATGAACTCGTGCTGCGCACCATCGATCTGAATAGCCTCGACGGCGGCACCCTCGAGCGAGGACAGAAGTACGCGACGAAGGGAGTTGCCCAGCGTATCGCCGTAGCCACGCTCGAGCGGCTCGACGGAGACACGAGCAGACGTCTCGTTGATCTCTTCGACCTGAACCTGAGGCCTAATGAATTCTGACATGTATTACCTCCAGCCTCAGCAGCCCGGATGGACTACTTAGAGTAGAGCTCGACGATGAGCTGCTCGTTGATATCACCGCTGATCTGCTCACGCGTCGGCAGAGCGAGCACGTTACCAGACAGCTTCTCGATATCGACCTCGAGCCAGCCAGGGACCTCAAAGCGCTCGGAGGAAATCAGAGCCTCCTTGATGGGGAGGAGGTCACGGAACTTCTCGCCGACAGCGACGACGTCGCCGGCCTTGACGCGGTAGGACGGGATGTCCACGCGCTTGCCGTTCACGGTGAAGTGACCGTGACGGACGGACTGACGAGCCTCTTTGCGGGTGCGGGCGAAGCCAAGACGGAAGACGACGTTGTCGAGGCGAGACTCAAGGATGATCATGAGGTTCTCACCGGTGACGCCGTTCATCTTACGGGCCTTGTTGAAGTAGCCGTGGAACTGCTTCTCCAGAACGCCATAAATGAACTTGACCTTCTGCTTCTCGCGCAGCTGCATGCCGTACTCAGATTCCTTGCGACGGCGCTTGGGCTGACGGATAGATTCCTTCTTGCTGCTGTAACCGAGCTCAGCGGGATCGATCCCGAGCTGACGGCAGCGCTTAAGAACAGGAGTCCTGTCGATTGCCATATTGATACGATCCTTTCAGTTACACGCGGCGACGCTTCTTGGGGCGGCAGCCGTTGTGCGGAATGGGGGTCTTGTCCTGGATGCTCGAGACCTCGAGGCCAGCAGCCTGGAGGGAGCGGATGGCGGTCTCACGACCGGAGCCGGGGCCCTTGACGAAGACGGAAACCTTCTTCATACCGTGCTCCATGGCCTGCTTGGCAGCAGCCTCGGCAGCCATCTGGGCAGCGAACGGCGTGGACTTACGGGAGCCCTTGAAGCCCACCTGGCCAGCCGACTTCCAGGAAATGACGTTGCCCTGGGGATCGGTGATCGAAACGATCGTGTTGTTGAACGTAGAACGAATGTGAGCCTGGCCCACGGAAATGTTCTTACGGTCCGCGCGCTTCAGACGGGCAGCGCGAACGTTCTTCTTAGCAGTAGCCATCTATCTAGCGCTCCTTATTTCTTCTTCTTAGCACCGATCTGACGCTTCGGGCCCTTGCGGGTACGAGCGTTAGTGTGGGTGCGCTGGCCGCGGACCGGGAGGCCCTTGCGGTGACGAAGGCCGCGGTTGCAGCCGATGTCCATAAGGCGCTTGACGTTCTGGTTGCGCTCACGGCGGAGGTCGCCCTCAACCATGATCTGATTCTTATCGATATAATCGCGGATGGCGTTAACCTCATCCTCGGTGAGGTCCTTAACGCGCGTGTCCACGTTAACGTTGCACTCGACGCAGATCTTCGTCGCAGTGGTGCGGCCGATGCCGTAAATGTAGGTCAGACCGATCTCAACGCGCTTCTCACGCGGGAGGTCGACACCATTAATACGGGCCAACGTAGTCTCCTCTCTTAACCCTGACGCTGCTTATGACGGGGGTTCTCGCAAATGACGAGGACCTTGCCATGGCGCCTAATGATTTTGCACTTATCGCACATCTTCTTGACCGAAGGACGTACCTTCATCGTTCTTCCTTTCGGTAGCGCTCAAACTACTTCCCTACTATCTACTCGCCCAGCCGCAGGCGTTTAAAACTATGGCTGGTCTTCACACGCAAACCGACCGTAGGTTGAGCTAAGCCTGCAGTCGGAATAGAGCGTGTATGCGTGTCGCTATTTATAGCGATAGGTGATGCGACCACGGGTCAGGTCGTACGGGGAAAGCTCCACGACAACCCTGTCACCGGGGAGAATGCGGATGTAATTCATTCGGATCTTGCCAGAAATGTTGCACAGAACCGAATGACCGTTCTCGAGCTCAACCTTAAACATGGCGTTGGGCAGCGGCTCCTTTACCGTACCCTCGAGCTCAATTGCGTCTTCCTTCTTCACAAGCAATCATCTTTCTCTAGAAAACGACAGCGATTGAGTATTCTACAATACGCATGCACGTATCGTAATATCTTCGTAATGGCTCCACATCTAAGTGGAACTTGTTACATTTCTCCACCTTGCAAGGAACACCAGGAACCCTGGGCATCCGTGGTAAGAATCACCGGACCGTCATTGGTAATGGCGACGGTGTTCTCGTAGTGCGCGGCGGGCAGGTGGTCATTGGTCGTTACGATCCAACCATCGGAGCCCGTGCTCACATGATTGGAACCCATCGTAACCATCGGCTCGATGGCGATGACCATACCAGCCTGAAGGCGAACGCCTCTCCCCTTCTTTCCATAATTTGGAACGTTGGGGTCCTCGTGCATCACACGGCCGATACCATGCCCCACGTAATCGCGAAGCACGCCGTAACCGTGAGACTCGGCAAGGGACTGAACGGCATAGCCAACGTCCCCGATATGGTTACCGGGAACAGCCTGCTCGATAGCAGCCTTTAGGCAATCGCGCGTAACCTCGCACAAAGCCTTGGCCTCGGGCGTGGGCGTGCCGACGAAAAACGTCCAGGCGTTATCGCCAACCCAACCGTCAACGACAGCTCCCGTATCGATGGAGATGATATCGCCATCACGCAGGATCATGTCGGGGTTGGGAATACCGTGGACCACGGCATCGTTGATCGATGCGCAAATGGTCCCCGGGAAACCGCCGTAGCCCTTAAAGGCAGGGGTGCCGCCATGCATGCGGATAATCTGCTCCGCAAGCTGATCGAGCTCGAAGGTCGACACGCCGGGGCGAACCATGGCTCCAACGTGGCGGAGCGCCATCTTAGATAGCGCTCCTGCCTTCTTCATCTGCTCAATTTGCGTTGCAGACTTAATCTTGATCATAGACCGAGAGCCTCTTTGACATCCCC